>JANWJC010000169.1 GCA_025449595.1 Acidobacteriota bacterium
CGGCGACGAACCGCCAACGGGGCCGGCTGCGTCCGCTCACGACGACATCATCACATCGGAGGTGATGCCACGTCGCTGCTCGGGTTTCGGGACGTGCCTGACGCGACGTCCGTCAGGCGGTCCGGCGCTGGTACAGACCGACGGCGTAGGCCGGCCAGAACCGGCCGGCGGGAGGGTCGCCGGGACGGCACGCCCCGTCGGACACCCCGGGGGTCTTCACCCACAGATACGCGTCTACCAGCGGGTCCCTGGTGATGGTCGTCGGTGCCTGGCCGAGACCTCGCCCTTGCGGGTTGCACCAGTTCAGAGCCGCGCTGGGCGGGGCACCACGCCCGCTGCGCGACGTGTCGATCACGAAGTGCGCGCCGCCGAGGATGGCGCTGATGGCGTGCCCGTACGCCGTCTCGGCCGCCGTACTGTCGAAGTTGGACACGTTCAGCGCGAACCCGCTCGCTCGATCGACTCCCGCGGCCCGCAGCCGCTGGGCCATGACCGCGGGGCTCTGCCAGCCCGCATGCCCGCCGTCGAGGTAGACCCGCGCCCCGACACCGGTCAGCAGGTCGACCGCCTGGTTGAGCGCCAGCAGCCGGTCGGACTGCTGTGCCACGGTCAGGCAGTCCAGCTGCGCGAGGGAGTCGGGTTCGAGGATCACGATCGGGCCCAGCCCGGAGATGCCGTGCGCCAGCGCGGTGAGCCAGCTGCGGTAGGCATCGGAGGTGGCAAGGCCACCGGCCGAGAAGCCCTTGCAGTCGCGGTCCGGGATCGCGTAGATCGCGATAACGGCGACCTTCCCGACCTCGTACGCAGGCTGCGCTGCCTGGCGGGCCACGGCACCGACCTTGTCGGCAGGCACCCAGTCACCGAGCCAGTCGGCCACCGGCTGGGACGCGATGTACCCGAGGGCAGCGGGAACCACGGCGTTCCCGTTGCCCGGCAAGCCCCGTAGCACTTGCGTGGCAACAGAGTTCGGGGCCGTGTAGAGCACCCGGCCGGTGATCGGTACTGACACCGCCGAAGGCTGCTGGGACGACGCACATCCGCCCAGCGCGGCGGCCAGCATGCCGGCCACGATGGTCCGCAGCAGGCCGGTCGTCAGCACGACCCTCAGACTAGGCAGGCCACGCCCCCTCGGGGGACTTGTCCGCAGATGACGGACCGTCCGGTGTTCGGCCGTTCGAGCGAGGGCCGTCACGTTCGGTAGCTCCGCGCTGTGCCGTCCCGCACGGTGAGGCTTGGCTCCATCTCACGTTGCGTGACCTGAACGGAAAGGGAGCCGTGACGAGGAGTAACCGGCTAGCGTGACCGGCCGGGGGCCGCGCTCCGACCGGTGAGTGAGGCGACGTGGCTGTCGACCTGCGAACACAGACGGTGCTCCCACCTGCGCCCCCGACCAGATCGGGCGGTATCCATGCCGTCGTCCTCGACGAGTCCGGTGCCGCCCTGCCGACGCCACCGACGGCGGACGAGCGCGACCTCTACTTCGGCCCGCAGTGGCGCTGGGTCATGGTCGTGGCGTTCGCGAGCACCCTGATCATCGTCATCGGCCTCAGCATCTTCCTGCGCCACCACGAAAAGGCATGGTTCCTGTTGGGGATCCCGGTTGCCGCAACGCTCGTGGCAGCGACCACGTCCCTCGCCACTGCCACGCGCAGGCGCCGGTACGAGCTCGACGACCACCGAGCCCGGGTCCGGGGCTGGAACCCTCAGGTGTGGCCGAGCGTGGATGTGTTCCTGCCGTCGGCCGGTGAGGACCTGCGGGTTCTCACGAACACCTACTACTACGTGAGCCAGCTCGAGTGGCCCGGCGCGGTGCGGACCTGGGTGCTGGATGACTCCGCCCGGGAGCAGGTCCACGCCCTGGCGGCCGCGTACGGATTCCAGTACCTGAGCCGGCCGGACCGCGGTGCGTTCCGCAAGGCCGGCAACCTGCAGTACGGGCTCGAGCACTCAAGCGGTGACCTCATCCTGCTCCTCGACGCGGACTTCGTCCCGCGCAAGGACGCACTGAATGAGCTCGTGCCGTACTTCGACGACCCGCACGTCGGGATAGTCCAGTCACCGCAGTACTTCGACGTCTCCGACCGCATGAGCTGGATCCAGCGTGGTGCGGCCTCGGTGCAGACCACGTTCTACCGCTGGATCCAGCCGTCCAGGGACAGCTGTGAAGGCGCCATCTGCGTTGGTACGAGCGCGGTGTACCGGCGGGCGGCGCTGGAACAGGCGGGTGGGTTCCCGCAGACCATGCACAGCGAGGACGTCTTCACGGGGGTCCGCCTTATCGCCAACGGTTCCGCGGTGCGCTACGTCCCGGTGGTCGTCACGAAGGGTCTGTGCCCCGACCGGCTCGACACGTTCCTGGCCCAGCAGTACCGCTGGTGCAGCGGTTCCTTAGCCCTGCTGTTCAGCCGCGACTTCCATCGACTGCGGCTGCGTCCCATGCAGCGACTCTCGTTCTGGGCAGGATTCCTGCACTACATCTCGACGGCACTGATCGTCTTCGCGGTGATGGTGCCACCGATCCTGATGGCGGGACTCTGGCCGGAGGAGATGGCGCCCGGCGTATACCTCGTCGTCGCGATGGGCCTCGTCGTCGGGCAGGCGATCGTCCCGTTCATCACGCTCGAGCGCTCGTCGATGATCCGGCTCGCACAGGTCGAGAACGCGTACGGATTCAGCCACGCCGTGGCGCTGTTCGACTTCCTGCGGAGACGAACCGATCCCTGGTCGGTGACCGGCTCGGCCAGCACGTCGGGGACCGCGCGCAGAGTCCGTCGGGTCGCCGTCTTCTGGTGCGGCGCGATGCAGATCATCAGCTGGGCGCTGCTGGCCTGGCGCATCCCCACGTACGGTCTCTTCGCATTCTCCGGGATGCTCATCTTCACGGTGATCAACCTCGTGATCGTGGCGCCGCTGGTGATCGGTGACACCGTCTCGCGCCTGGCGAGCCGCCGCGACCTGCATGGCTGGTTCACCACGGGCTCCCGGCACAAGGAGCGGCTGCCGCACCCCTTGCGCCGACTTGCCACCGGGCAACGTCTGCCACGCGCGACCGGTTCGCGTCGACGGGTATCGGGTCGGACCTGGCCGTACCTCGGCTCGATCGCGCTGTTGCAGACCGGGCTCTTCCTCCGGCCTGGCTACAACGAGTCCCCGTTCCTGGACGAGGGCCTGTACCTCTACATGGGTCATCGCATGATCGACCATCTGCTGCACGGGACCTATCTGATGGAGGACCCGGGTAAGTACTTCTCCGGGGCGCCCGGGCTCTACCCCGTCCTGGCAGCGCTGGGCGACAGTGTCGGTGGCGTTCAGGGCGCCCGTGCGGTCAGCTTGATCGGCGTGATCGGTGCCATGGTGGGGGTCTTCGGTTTCACCCGGGTGCTGTTCGGGCGCACCGCAGGCCTCTTCGCCGCCCTCACGTTCGCGACCTTCGGGTCGGTCATATACCAGTCGCATCTTGCCGTGTACGACTCCTGGATGATGATGTTCGTCGCGTTTGCCGCCTGGTTGACCGTCTACAGCGTGGCGCACGACGGATTCGCCTGGTCCCCCGTCGTCGGAGTGCTGCTGACCCTCGCGTTCTTCACCAAGTACGCGGGCGCGGTCTACGTCCCGATAGTCGCCCTCGTGGCCATCGCCGTCGGCTGGCGGCAGTTCCACTGGCTCATCGTGCGACGTGCCCTTTACATGGTGGCCACCGCCGTGGTGACGGCTTTCTTCATCCTCGCGGTCTGGGGCTCCTCGTTGTACGAGGGGATCGAGACCACCACCACCAGCCGCACGATCCTGCTGCCCGTGCCACCTGCTGAGCTGTTCCGGGAGTCCGCGGGGTGGTTGGGGCCCAGCCTGCTGCTTGCCGCCCTCGGTGCGGTGCTCGCGGGCCGTCAGCACTGGCGCCTGAGTGTTGTCCTGCTGCTCGGCAGCGTCGTGGGGGTGACGCAGCAGATCCACATCGGCGAAGGCGTCAGCATATACAAACACATCGCCTTCGGGATGGTGTTCGCCAGCCCGCTGATCGGGTATCTGTTCGCCCGGGTCCTACGCCACTTGCGATGGTTGACGATCCCTGCCGTAGCCGTGGTGAGCGGCCTGCTGCTGGTCGTCGGCATGAGCAACGCGCAGTTCTGGCTCACGAACTGGCCGCAGGACCAGGCGCTCGTGAGCAGCCTGCGACCGGCGATCGCCCTCAATCCGGGCAAGGAGATCCTTGCGGAGGAAGGGACGCCGGAGCGGTACGCACTGCGTGGCGTCATTGCTCCAGCGCAGTACAGCGACACGTACTACCTGTCGTACCAGGGACTGACGGGCGTCCCGGCGTACAAGGCAGCCATCGACCAGGTGTACTTCGGGGTCATCTACCTCGATGGAGTCACGCCCGCCGGCCACTGGATCTCCCAGTACCTGGCGAACAACGACACCGAGTACGTCCAGCGCGAGTCGGTGCCTCGGTACGCTCACGGCCAGCTCACGGGGTACTGGGTTGTCTACGTCCCCAAGGTGTCCGAACACCTGCCGTCCGGCACCACCACGGGAGCCCGGTAGTCGGCTGCGCGGTGAGGCTCGGGAAGGATCTTCGCCCCATGGGAGCGATATCCGGGACACCACCGAGCCAGCTGTGCCTAGGAGCCGCCACGGTCGGCATCGTGTTGTTCCAGTGCCGCGGCATGCGCGCCTAGGAGTCGCATCAGCCGTATACGTTGGCCGACGGCCGATCGATCCGAAGGTTTAGCTGTGGGACTTCAGTGCGATCCGCAGCATCTTGAGGTTGATGGCACCGAATCTGACCAGTTGTGCGGGTACCGACCGCCGCATCCACAGGGTGGCGTTGGTGGGCATCGGGGCCCTCGGCCACCGCCGACGGTCCATCGACGCGGTGTGGGCGGGCAACCTCGACTTGCCGTGGATCATGTCAGCGTGTGTCCGGGCCCTCCATCTGCACGCCGCTAGCCCGATGCACACGTTGTTGTACCCCCACGGTTGTGCTGCTCGTGAGCAGCTAGGACCATCGAAAGGAACTCGGGCTATCCCAGGGGGTGGTGGCCTTCAGTGCCTTGTTAACCCGACGCTCGTGACGATCCCGTAGCGATGCGGCCGGGCTGCTGTTCGCGCGGCGCGAGCATCTTCGTTGTAACGTGAGAGTGATGTGCAGCTATTGCGGGTGCCGCGCACTACCAGAGATCGCGGCGCTCAACGAGCAGCACGACCAGATCGTCAACGCGAGTGGCGACCTGCGCCGTGCCACGGATGCCGGCACCGATGGGGTGGCGCCGCTGGCCGACCTTGTTCGACTGCTGGCACAGCACTTGGACCGCGAGGAGCGTGGACTGTTCACCGAGCTCCGGCACCATGACGACATTCGCGCCCACGTGGACGAGCTTTGCGACGAACATGACGAGCTGCAGATGATGCTCACCGACATCGGTGACCGCCAGGATGCGGACCCAGTTGCGGTAGGACGACTGGTGACCTTCCTCCGACGCCACATCGACCGAGAAGAGAACGGGCTGTTCCCTGCGGCCGCGATTTCCATGGACGGTGCCGAGTGGGACGCGATAGCGGCTCGCATCGACTGAACCTCGGCGTAGAACGGCGCCCTCGTCGAAAATCGTCGGGCGACGGGCGACTTCGCGGCCACCCTGCGCAAGACCATCTCACTGCCAGGCTCTCAAACAGGATGCCCTGATCTCATCGGGAAGGCCCGATCGGAGCAGGGACGTTCGACTCTGTGGTCGGCGCGGTACGTCGACGAGGATGGTTTCACAGAATGACAGGATCTGTCGACGCCCCGGCGACGGGCACGGTCCTGAGTGTTGCCGATAGGCCGGCACCAAGGATTGACGGAGATTTCCATGACTGCTGAATCTGCGGGGGAGACCGACACAAGAGGTGACGCAGACGATCCCAGCAGCGGTGAGCTGAGGTCGCGTATCGTCGTGGGAGTCGACGGCTCTGCTGGTTCCATACGAGCGCTGCGCTTCGCGCTGACAGAAGCAACCCTGCGGGGCGCCCGGCTCGACGCGGTGTGCGCGTGGCGCCCACCTGCCGACTACGGCGGCCCGGTCGTCGTGCCGGTCGACTACGACCCCGAGAAGGACGCGCGAGGCGCGGTCGCCGAGTCGTTCCAGGCCGTCACGGACATCCCCAAGGACGATGTCGAGGTGATTGTCGTGACTCCTGAGGGGCCCCCTGCCCG
Organism: Acidobacteriota bacterium; assembly: GCA_025449595.1. Lineage (GTDB taxonomy): Bacteria > Actinomycetota > Actinomycetes > S36-B12 > CAIYMF01 > JAFIHG01. Next base: position 6,194 of record JANWJC010000169.1, read on the forward strand.
AGCACTGCTGGACGAAGCCGTCGGCGCCGACCTGCTGGTCGTCGGAACCCGAGGCCATGGGGGCTTCGCAGGACTTCTGCTCGGCTCGGTGAGCAAAGAGTGCGTGCACCACGCAACATGCCCGGTCGTCGTCGTTCCGTAGCTGTGCTGCCCACGGGGGTCGTAGACCGTCATCGGTCGGCATCGGCCCTCACTCGGCTCGTGACTTGACGGCTAGCTCGTCACGAGTCGGTCCTGGTCGTGCGCGCCAACGAGCGGTACTTCGCAGACGGTGCTGTGATGGTGTGCTGCAGTTCGCCGGGCCAGATGGCCTCGGTAGGCGCCAGCGCCGATGGGAGGCCGCAGTGAGGGTCGTCGTCACGGGTGCGACGGGGTACGTCGGAGGGCGGTTGGTGCCTGAGCTGCTCGCCGCGGGACACCAGGTGCGCGTACTCGCTCGACACCCGGACCGGCTCGTGGACCGCGCCTGGTTCGACCAGGTGGCGATCGTGTCCGGGGACGCCCTGGACCCGGTAGTGCTGAGTTCTGCCCTGGCCGATGTCGATGCCGCCTACTACCTGATGCACTCGCTGGTAGGGGGCAGGGACTTTCACAACCTCGAACGACGCATGGCCTCGCTGTTCGCGACAGCAGCAGCCGATGCGCAGGTGGGCCGCATCGTCTACCTGGGAGCCCTGGCACCGATGGTGCCGAGGTCCGAGCTGACCGAACATCTGCGCTCACGGATTGAGGTCGGCGAGGCACTGCGCGGTTCGGGGGTGCCCACCGTGGAGCTACGAGCAGCTGTGATCATCGGGTCGGGCTCGGCGAGCTTTGAGATGCTTCGCCACCTGACCGAACGTCTGCCGTTCATGGTGACACCGCGTTGGGTCCGTACCCCCACACAGCCGATCGCGATCCGAGACGTCTTGCGCTACTTGGTCGCCGCACTCGACATGCCCGAAGATACCAACAGGTATTTTGAGATCGGCGGTCCTGACGTCACCACGTACGAAGGGATGATCGCCTGTTACGCCCGGGTAGCCGGGCTACGACCCCGCAGACTCCTGCGGGTCCCGGTTCTGACCCCCTCACTGTCCAGCCACTGGGTCGGTGCCGTGACCCCGGTCCCAGCTTCGCTGGCGCGGCCGCTGGTGGACTCCTTGGCGATGGAGACGGTCTGTCATGAGCGCGACATCACCGAGCTCGTGCCTGATCCGATCGAGGGACTCATGCCCCTCGACCGCGCCGTGGCCCTGGCCATCCGGCGCTCGAGCGACGGGGACGTCATCACCAGCTGGTCGGAGTCCAGCGTCCCCGGCGCCCCCAGTGACCCGCTGCCGAGCGACCCCGACTGGACTGGAGGGACGCTCTATACGGACGAGAGGTCCACGCGGGTGAATGCACCGCCGGACGTCCTGTGGCAGGTGATCGAAGGTCTCGGTGGAGGCCGCGGCTACTACTCATTCCCGCTCGGGTGGGAGGTCAGGGGGTGGCTCGATCGGATGGTCGGCGGAGTCGGGCTGCAACGCGGGCGTCGGGATCCTGATCGGTTGCGGGTGGGCGACCCGCTGGACTTCTGGAGGGTGGAAGCTCGGATTCCTTCAGAGCTGTTGCGACTGCGGGCCGAGATGCGACTGCCCGGTCGAGCGTGGCTCGAGCTGCACGTCAGGCCTGACCCCGACCGGTCCGATGGACTTGGATCCCTGTACACACAGCGGGCCGTGTTCTGGCCGCGGGGGTTGTTGGGCCGGGTCTACTGGACGGGCATGCTGCCCTTCCACCACAGGATCTTCGGCCCCATGCTGAACAACATCCGGGGAACCGCCGAGCAGCGACAGGCCGAGCTGTGCGAGGGCCTCGGAACGACCATGACGCGGCCAGCGAACTGAGGCCCGTTCAGCCGTCCGGGGCGAGCAGCGCGACGGCTTGTCGCAGGCTGGTCGGGCGCAGGATGCTAGGAACGAGGTCTGTCGTGGGCCAGCCCGGCCCGCAGGCTGCAATGACAGCGGGCCGGGGGCGCGCGGACAACACCGCATCGAGCGGGTCCTGACCGACGGGTAGGTGCGCCCAGAGCACGACGGCGTCCGGGCCGGTTCGGGAGATCGCGTCGGTCAGAGCCGTCACCGGGACCCGGGCACCGAGCGTGAGACACGGCTGACCAACCTCAGCAAGTGCGGCGGCCAACGCCTCCAGCGGAAGCGTGTGCTGCTCCTCCGGTACGCACGCCAGCAGGATGTTGGGCCGTGCCGAAGGTCGCGCTACTCGGGCGAGCGCCGCAGTGACGGCGGCCGAGAGCATGTGCTCGGTGTCGACGTAGTGCCCTGTGGCGTCATTGCGTTCGCCGATGTGGCGCATCGCCGGGCAGATCACCCGTGTCCAAGCTGGTACAACGCCCTCGACGACCGACGGGCCGAGGATGTGGTCCAGCTGCCCGGGATCGAGGGCCAGGGCCGCACGGCGAAGGGCGCGGGACCGCGAGGCGTACGACCGCTCCTCGTCCCTCGAGCCACCTGGCACCCGGTCGGTCGCCTCCACATCCTCTGGAGCACCGGCTTCACCGAGAGCTCGTCGTGCGGCGTGGCTCGGGGCCACGCCGTCGGCCACCAGCTGGCGCATCCGCTCCACGCGTGCCTGGTCCTGCTTGCCGTATCGGCGATGCCGCCCGGGTTCATGCCCGTCCGGGCCCAGCCCGTAGCGGCGGTCCCAGGTCCGCAACGTCGTGATCGGGACGCCGAGGTGCCTGGCCAGCTCCCCCGCGCTGCGGCTCGCTTCCTCGGTCACCGTGACACTCCAACGGCGTCGGGTCGACCAGTCCTGACGGGCTGCGCCGACGTGCACACGGAGAAGGGCACCACGACCCGCTGGCCGGCATCTGCCACGGTACGCACGGTCCCCTCGTCCACGTTGTACACACGAGTGATCCTAGCATACTGTTTCGTTTGCGTCGTTTTGTGCGTCGCTTTCAGTGGTAGACACACGTGACCAGGGAGCCGGTGCGATGGTGACGACGAGCGGCTCGTTCACGTCTCGTGTATCGCGCGGTCGTGCGTCATTCCTCCCGTCTGAGGCACAGGCTCGGGTCGTCCCCATAGGTGGCCATCCGACGCCGCGCACCACTGACATGCAGATCGGTGATTCAGATCTCGAGTTCGTCGCCCAGCACGTACGCCCCTTCCTCGCTGACACCATCGAGGCCGAGAAGCAGACGTGGACGGACATGGGCGCGTCGTGGCACGGTGTGCTCGAGGCAGTCGAGGACTTCATGGACGGTGGAAAGTGGCTGCGGCCTCGGTTCTGCTACTGGGGGTTCGAGTCCGTGGGTGGCCGTTCTTCCCCGTCCGATCTGGTCCGAGCCTGCGCCGCACTCGAGCTGCTCCATGCCTTCGCCCTCATACACGACGACATCATGGATCAGTCGGACTCACGTCGAGGCCGACCGTCGCTGCATCGGCACTTCGAAGGCGAGCACCGCGACGCCGACTGGTCAGGCTCGGCCCAGCAGCACGGGACATCTACGGCCCTGCTGGCCGGGGACGTCGCCTTCGCCATGGCATGCCGACTCGCTGCTGAGCTGCCGGCCGGGGTGCGCTCGCTCTGGAGCCGGCTCGTCTCGGAGCTCATGGCCGGCCAGTACCTCGACGTGGCCGGGGCGGCGCGCCAGGAGCACTCCGCGCACCTGGCCCGGACCATCAGTCGGCTCAAGTCGGGCCGGTACACGGTGGCCGGTCCCCTGCTGCTCGGAGCCGCAGTGGCCGGGGCCACTCCGGATCCGGCGCTCGAACCCTTCGGTGAGCTCATCGGCGAGTCGTTCCAGCTCCGCGACGACCTTCTCGGTGTCTTCGGCGACTCGAAGGCCACCGGCAAGCCGGTCGGCGACGACATCCGATCGGGCAAACCCACCGTGCTGCTCGCCACGGCGGAATGGCTGATGCCAGCAGGTGACGCTCAGCTGTTGGCCCGACTCGGTCAACCGGACCTGACCGAGGGTGAGATCACCGAGCTGACCGCTGCGATCGACAGGTGCGGTGCTCGTGCCCAGGTCGAGTCCCGCATCCAGGCCAACGTGCGCAGGGCCCTTGCCCTGCTCGAACCGGCCGACCTGACCGCACCGGTTCGGAACGCCTTGGCCGGGCTTGCCGTTGCTGCCGCCAACCGTGAGCTCTGAAGGGGAAACGTCGTGCCGAAGGGACGGACAACCGTGCAATCGCAGACCACTCCGGAAGTGGGTCGAGGCGATCGACCGCGCCGACGTGGCTGGTGGGTGATACCGGCTGCCCTGCTCGTCCTGTGGCTCGTGGGCGTCGGACCGCTCGGGTCGCTCATCGGCCAGCTCGCGAGCGTGCAGAAGAACGACAGCGCCGCCTTCCTGCCGGAGAGCGCCGAGTCCACGCAAGTCCAACGCCAGGCCGCACAGTTCGTGCCCGCGAATGTACTGCCGGCGATCGTGGTGTACGAGCGCCAGGGGGGTCTAAGCGACGCAGACCTCGCGGCGATCAACGAAGATGCCGCCTGGATCAAGACGCTGCCAGCTCTGCGGGGTGAGGTCGTCGGGCCGATCCTGAGCTCTGACAAGAGCGCCGCACAGGTAGTCGTCCCCCTGGATGCCAAGGCCGACGTGTCGGGCACAGTCAACGAGATCCGAGACCGGGCATCGGCCCACCCTGGCCTCTCGGCTCACGTCACCGGCCCCGCCGGGTTCACCACCGACCTGGTCAAGGCATTCGCAGGCATCGACGGAACCCTCGTTCTGGTGACAGGACTCTTGGTGTTCATCATCTTGATCGTGGTGTACCGCTCACCGCTGCTGCCCATCCTCGTATTGACGACCTCGCTTCTGGCACTGTCGCTGGCCGGAGCTGTGACATACGCGCTTGCCAGCAACAACGTCATCGACCTGAACGGCCAGAGCCAAGGAATCCTGTTCATCCTCGTCATCGGCGCCAGCACCGACTATGCGCTGCTGCTGGTCGCCCGATATCGAGAGGAGCTCAAGCTGCACGAGCATCGCCTCGATGCTATGCGCAGGGCCTACCGTGCTGCTCTCCCCCCGATCCTGGCCAGTGGAGCGACAGTGATCCTGGCGCTGCTGTGCCTGCTGTTCACGGACCTGAAGTCCACGCGGGGGCTGGGGCCGGTCGCCGCTATCGGGATCGCCTCGTCCCTGCTCGCAGCACTGACCCTGCTGCCGTCAGTGCTCGTGTTGCTCGGAAGGTCCGCGTTCTGGCCAGTCAGGCCCAAGTTCGGGGCGCCGGACGCCGAGCGTCAGGGCCTGTGGGACCGCGTCTCGCGTCTTGTGGGGCGGCGCCCCCGCGTGCTGTGGGTCACGATCACGGTGGCACTGTTGGTCTGCGCCGCGGCATTCCTGCCGCAGCTCAAGGCAAGCGGGACCAGCCAGAGCGCTGTCTTCTTGCACACCGAGGACTCAGTTGTCGGGCAGGACGTCCTGGCGGAGCACTTCTCGGCCGGGATCGGCAGCCCGGTTCAGATCCTTGCTGATCAAGGCGCTCTGCAAGCCGTGATGACGGCCACGAGTGGTGCGGCCGGCATTTTGCCTTCGTCGGTGGCACCAGTGACCGTGAGCGGTGCACCCGGTACCACAGCCAAGGTCGTGGATGGCCAGGTCCTGATACAGGCCACCCTCTCCGAGGCAGCAGACTCCTCCGCTGCGGTAACTACGGTTCTGTCCCTGCGTGAGACGTTGCACGCCTTGCCTGGCGCCAACGCGAAGGTCGGTGGCCTCACCGCGATCCAGGCGGACACAGAGGCGACGTCGGAACATGACCGCGCCATCGTCATCCCCATCGTGCTGATCGTGATCCTGCTGGTTCTCATGCTGCTGCTGCGGGCGATCGTCGCTCCGCTGCTCCTGGTGGCTACCGTTGTCCTGTCCTACACGGCGACGTTGGGCATCGCCGCCCTCGTGTTCAATCACGTGTTCCACTTCCCCGGCGCTGATCCGTCCGTGCCGCTGTTCGCCTTCGTGTTCCTCGTCGCACTCGGGGTCGACTACAACATCTTCCTCATGAGCAGGGTCCGTGAAGAGTCGCAGGCATCCGGCACGCATGAAGGAACCCTGCGCGGGCTGCGCGCAACGGGTGGCGTGATCACCTCAGCCGGTATCGTGCTGGCCGCCACCTTCGCTGCTCTCGCTGTAATTCCCCTGCTCTTCCTGGCCCAGATCGCCTTCCTCGTCGCCTTCGGGGTTCTGCTGGACACCTTTTTGGTGCGAGCACTCCTCGTCCCTGCGGCAGTGGTCGACCTGGACCACCGGACCTGGTGGCCGAGCCACCTGAGCCGAGCGCATGACTGACACCGTCCTGTGGTTCCGCCGGGACCTGCGGCTGCTGGACCAACCTGCCCTCGAAGGCGCGCACGACGCGGCGGTAGGAGGCGGGGTACTGCCGCTGTTCGTGCTCGATCCATTCCTCTGGAACCGATCAGGCAGCCGTCGTCGGGTGTGGCTGCTGCGCTCCCTGCGCGCCCTGCGGGAAGCCACCAACGGCGCACTCGTCCTGAGGTCAGGCGCTCCCGAAGTCGTGATTCCCAAGGTGATCAACAGCATCGGCGCCCATTCGGTGCACGTCACCGGCGACTCCGGGCCGTACGGACGAGCCCGCGACGAGCGTGTCGAACAACAGTTGCGCGGCATCCCCCTGGTCCGTCACGGCTCCCCCTACGCCATTGCACCGGGCGAAGTGACAAAGCCGGACGGCACCGCCTACCGCGTCTTCACGGCGTACTTCCGCAGCTGGCAACAACACTCAGCTGCCATGGGGCCGGATCCGCGGGCTCACTCCCCCCACTGGCTACGTGGGCCTTCATCGGACCCGATCCCTGATGAGCCGGCGATCTCCGGCGACCTTCCGCCGGCAGGAGAAGAGGCAGCCATCGCCAGATGGCACCGGTTCCGGGGCAGCGGCTTGTGCCGCTACCGCGAGGATCGTGACCGCCCTGACCACATGGGTACCTCCATGCTGTCGACGCACCTGAAGTTCGGTGAGATCCATCCACGCACGATCATGGGCGAC
>JANWJC010000170.1 GCA_025449595.1 Acidobacteriota bacterium
CCGACAGCCACGACATCTGCTTCATCCCGGACGGCGACACCGCGGGTTGGCTCTCCAGCCGGCTCGGGTCGGTGCCCGGAGACGTCGTCGACGCGGTCACCGGGGAGCGGCTCGGCGGGCACGACGGGGCGTACGCCTTCACCGTCGGACAGCGCCGCGGGCTGGGCCTGGGCCGGCCGGCCCCGGACGGGCAGCGTCGTTACGTGGTGGACGTGGACACCGCGACCGGCACCGTGATGGTGGGGCTGCCGACGCTGCTGGACGTCGACCGGATCCATGCGACAAGGGCCCGGTGGTGCGACGAGCCACCGACGAGCGCGCTGCCCGTGCGCCTGCAGGTACGTGCGCACGGTGAGGCCGTCGACGCCGTGCTCGAGCGGGTGGGCGAGACCGACGTGGTCCTGACCCTGGCCGAGTCGATCCGGGGGGTCGCGGCCGGGCAGGCTGCGGTCTCGTACGTCGGCGACCGCGTCCTCGGCTCCGCGACGATCACGAGGACGAGCCGCACCAGCGCCTGATCCCGTCGCGAGCTCGCCTGTGCCGCCCCGGGCCCGGCAGCGCGGGCGGCGATAGCCTCGACCCTCGTGGACCAGCCCAGCCCGACCCTCGTCCGAGACTGGGTGCCTGCCGTCGCGACCGGGGTGGGTTCGATGCCCGGCGTCGATGTGCGCGGCACGGCCCAGGTGGTGCGCGAGGAGCTCGGCCGCGACGGCGGTGTGCCCTACCTCGCCGAGCTGCCCGATCGCGGGCCCGGGTCGGACCTGGTCGGCCGGGCGCTGGGATTGCTGGCGGCGGTGTGGCCGGCGTGGGCGGTCGAGACGACGCCGACGGGGTGGCGACTGTGCGACGCCCCCGGGAGGGACAGCCGTCGCGCGCAGGGGTTCCTGTCCGAGGACCTGGACATCCTGGAGGAGGCGTACGACGGCTGGGCCGGGCCGGTGCTGCTGCCGATGTGCGGGCCCTGGACGCTGGCCGCCGCCGTCGAGCTGACCAGCGGTGAGCGGCTGCTGCGCGACGACGGCGCGATCCGTGACCTGCTGGTCAGCTGGGGGGAGGCGGCGGCCGCGCACGTGGCTGACGTCCGTCGACGCCTGCCGCACAGCGAGCCGGTCATCTCGATGGACGAGCCGTCGCTGCCGATGGTGCTCGCAGGGGCCATCCCCACCGCCAGCGGGGCCATGCGCTACCGGGCGGTGGAGGGCACCGTCGTACGTACCGGCATCGCGACTGCGGTGGATCGCCTGGCGGCGGACCGGGTGCAGCTGCTCGTGCACTGCTGCGCCCGTGACGTACCGCTGCAGCTGCTACGGGAGGCCGGGGTGGCGGCCGTCGGGATCGACCTGGCGCTGCTGGAACGGGCCCAGGAGGACCAGCTCGGGGAGGCGATCGAGGCGGGGCAGCGGATCGGACTGGGCCTGGCCGGTCGCGACCTGCCGGTGTCGGACGTCGCGGCTAGCGTCACGCAGGTGCGGGAGCTCGGGCATCGACTTGGTTTCGCGCCGCAGGACCTGGCGGCCGCGGTGATCCTCACCCCGCCCTGCGGGCTCGCGGACCGGTCCCTGGAGCAAGCCCGGACCGAGCTGACCCGGCTCAGAGCCGTAGGCCGGGCCCTACGAGAGCAGGACCCCGAGGAAGGTGGCGGGACCGTCGAGCAGAGGGAGGCCAGACGGTGAACGAACCGGCGGCGACGGAGGTGGACGAGACGGCCCGGACCCGTTGGTCCGAGCTTGTCGGTTTGATCGAGCAGGCCCGTGAGCTGTACTACGAGGACGACGCCGCGACGCTGTCGGACGCCGAGTACGACCTCGCCTTCCGTGAGCTGGTCGAGCTCGAGGACGCCCACCCGGAGCTGGCGAGCGCCGACTCGCCCACCCAGACGGTGGGTGGCGAGCGCTCGGAGATGTTCGAGCCGGTGACGCACCTGCGGCGGTTGCTGAGCCTGGACAATGCATTCAGCGCGCAGGAGCTCGACGCCTGGGCCGCCCGAGTCGAGCGTGAGCTCGGATCTGTGCCGTCGCTGCTGTGCGAGCTGAAGGTGGACGGCCTCGCCGTGGACCTTGTCTACGAACGGGGCCGGCTCACCTCGTTGGCCACCCGCGGCGACGGCCGGGTGGGCGAGGACGTCACCGGCAACGTGCGATACCTGCCGGCGATCCCGCGCAGCCTGCGCCGCACGGCGGCGCACCCGGTGCCCGAGCTCGTCGAGGTGCGCGGCGAGATGTTCTTCGCGCTCGCCGACTTCACCTCGCTCAACGACGAGATGCTGGCGCAGGGTCGATCTCCGTTCGCGAACGCCCGCAACGCCGGAGCGGGCACGCTGCGCCAGCGCGTGGACCGGCGCGAGGACGAGCTGGCACAGGCCCGGGAGCGGGGCAGCAGCACCGTGGCACGGCTGCAGGTCGAGCTCGACCGGGCCGTACGCCGATTGTCGTTGCTGCGCCTCGTGGTTCACGGCATCGGGGTCTGGCACGGCCACGAGCCGGTGCGGCAGTCGGAGGCGTACGACGCCCTGCGCGGCTGGGGTCTGCCCACCTCGGACCGAGCCCGCGTCGTGCCGGACATGGCCGGGGTCGGCGCGTACGTCGAGCACTACGGCGAGCACCGGCACGACGTTGAGCACGAGATCGACGGCGTGGTCGTCAAGGTCGACGAGCTGTCGCTGCAGGACCGGCTGGGCTCGACCTCCCGTGCGCCGCGGTGGGCGATCGCGTACAAGTACCCACCGGAGGTCGTCCGGACCCGGCTGCTCGGGATCGAGGTGAACGTCGGACGTACCGGCCGGGTCACCCCGTTCGCGCTGATGGAGCCGGTGCACGTGGCCGGCTCGACGGTGTCGATGGCCACGTTGCACAACGCCGACGAGGTCCGGCGCAAGGGTGTCCTGATCGGCGACATCGTCTTCCTGCGCAAGGCCGGCGACGTCATCCCCGAGGTGCTCGGTCCCGTGGTGGAGGAGCGCGACGGCACCGAGCGCGAGTTCGTGATGCCCACCCACTGCCCGTCGTGCGGCACCGAGCTCGCGCCCTCGAAGGAGGGTGACGTCGACATCCGGTGCCCCAACGCCCGGTCGTGTCCGTCCCAGCTGCGTGAGCGGGTGTTCCACGTGGCCTCCCGAGGTGCTCTGGACATCGAGGGGCTGGGGTGGAAGGCGGCGAACGCGCTGCTGGTCGACGGGATCATCACCGACGAGGGCGATGTGCTGGGCCTGCGCGCCGACCAGCTCGCCGGCAGTGAGTTCTTCACCCGCGACCCCGGAAAGGACGAGTCCGGTCGACCGCTGAGCGCCAACTCCGAGAAGCTGCTCGGCCAGCTCGAGGTGGCCAAGGCACGCCCTCTGTGGCGCGTCCTCGTCGCGCTGTCGATCCGTCACGTCGGTCCGACGGCGGCGCAGGCCCTGGCGCGTGAGCTCGCCGACCTCGACCGGATCGCCGCCGCGTCGGTAGAGGAGCTCGCCGCGGTCGAGGGTGTCGGGCCCATCATCGCCGAGGCCGTCGTGGAGTGGTTCGCCGTCGACTGGCACCGTGAGGTGGTCCGCAAGTGGCGGGCGGCCGGCGTACGGATGTCCGAGGAACGCTCCGACGACGGGCCCCGGCCGCTCGAGGGGGTCACCGTCGTCATCACCGGAACACTGGAGGGCTGGACCCGGGACTCGGCCACCGAGGCGGTCCAGGAGCGCGGTGGCAAGGTCAGCGGCTCGGTGTCCAAGAAGACGGACTTCGTGGTTGCGGGGGAGAACGCCGGCACCAAGCTGGACAAGGCAAGGGCGCTGGGCCGACCGGTGCTCGGAGCCGAGGGCTTCCAGGCTCTTCTCGACGGGGGAGCGGCGGCGGCGCTGGAGCGGACCGTACCCGCCTGACCTGCGACAACGGCGATCACTCTCTGTAATTTCGTCCACACTAAGAGTGCCCACGGGGTCAAGGCTGGCGGCGCATCCGCCGACAAACTCTGCGAGCGCGGCACCGCTGCGCCTGTTTCAGGACCGGTGAGGCGGGACAGATGGGTTCGGCGCGCGAACGGCCGTCGCTGTGGCGATGGAGCATGTTCGCAGTCACGTACCAGAGCGCTGTCTGGGGTGGTCTGAGCGCCGTCGTCGCCTGCGTGGTGCTGATGTTCAGCCAGCTGCAGAGCCTGCAGGTGATGGGTCCGACCCTGTTCCTGCTGGCGGCCATGGTGGCGCTCGGTGAGCTGCGGCCCGTGGTGTTCTCGAGCACGTACGAGGCCGACGGGGTGCCGATGTCCTCGGCGTTCGTCTTCACGGCCCTCTACCTGTGGGGCGTGGTCCCCGCACTGGTCCTGCAGGCGTTCGCAGTCCTGATCTCCGAGGTTCTGCAGCACAAGGCCGCCTGGAAGCTGTTCTTCAACATCGGACAGTACGCACTGTCGGTGTCCGCAGCCTGGCTAGTCCTTGTCGCCGCCGGGGTCTCCACCGACATGTCGGACGGCCGTTCCACGTTCAGTGCAAGTGACCTCGGCTGGGTGGTGGTGTCGTGGTTCGCGTACCACTTCGTGAACCTGACCCTGGTCTCGGGACTGGCGAAGTACTACGGCCAGAGCTGGTGGGAGAGCTTCACGGACGACTTGTGGTACTACACGTTCTCCACCGTCGCTGTCCTGGCGCTCGTCCCGTTCATCGTGGTCATGGCCGCCACCTCGTGGCAGTTCATCCCACTGCTGCTGCTCCCGCTTTTCGGCGTGTACAAGCTGGCCGCGGTGTCGAAGTCTCGCGAGCGTGAGGCGCTGCACGACGCGCTCACCCAGCTGCCGAACCGGACGCTGTTCTCCCAGAGCATGGCGGAGACGCTGGAGATCGCGGCCCGTGACGACTCCACGGTGGCCGTGTTCCTGCTGGACCTGGACCGCTTCAAGGAGGTCAACGACACCCTCGGGCACCCGGCAGGGGACCAGCTGCTGGAAGTCGTGGCCCGACGGGTGCTCAGCGCCGTACGACCCGACGACGTGGTGGCCAGGCTCGGCGGTGACGAGTTCGCGGTGCTGCTGCCGGACGTACGCGACGCCGGTCACGCGATCGAGGTCGCCGAACGGATCCGCCGCATCCTGGCCGAGCCGTTCCGGCTCGAGGGCGTGCTCGTGGACGTCGACGTGTCCATCGGGATCGCCGTTTCCCCGCAGGACGGGACCGAGGTGGAGTCCTTGATGCGGCGCGCCGACGTCGCGATGTACGTCGCGAAGGGCGAGCAGACCGGCATCGAGGTCTATGACATCGCGCGCGACCCCAACTCCCCGCAGCGCCTCGGCACCGTGACGGCGTTGCGCGAGGCGCTCGACCGGGGGCAGCTGGAGCTGCACTACCAGCCCAAGGTCGACCTCGCCGACGGCGCCGTCGTCGGTGCGGAGGCCCTCGTGCGCTGGCGCCATCCGGACCGCGGTCTCATCGCCCCGGACGACTTCGTCCCGCTGGCCGAGCGCACCGGGCTGGTGCACCGCCTGACCAAGTACGTCCTGGAGTCGGCGCTGGACCAGGTGGCCCAGTGGTGGGCCAGCGGGCTGCACGTCCCGGTCGCGATCAATGTGAGCATGCGCGACCTGCAGGAGGCCGACCTGGCGTTCCTCGTCACTCGAGCCCTCGACCGGCACGGCCTGCCGCCGGAGGCTCTGGTCCTGGAGGTCACCGAGAGCGTGCTGGTCATGGACCCCGGCCAGGCGGTCGCGACGCTGCGCGACCTGGCCGAGGTCGGGGTCAGCTCCTCGCTGGACGACTTCGGGACCGGCTACTCCTCGCTGGTCCTGCTCGAACAGCTGCCGGTGTCGGAGGTGAAGATCGACCGCTCGTTCGTGCGGCGCCTCGACGAGGTCGGCGGCGACCCGGCGATGGTCCGCTCCATCATCGGCTTCGCCCACGGGCTCGGCCTGACGGTTGTCGCGGAGGGCGTAGAGACCGCGTCGGCGTGGAAGATGCTGCGGGACATGGGCTGCGACGTCGCCCAGGGCTTCCGCGTCGCGCGCCCGATGCCGCCGGGTGAGGCCAGCCAGTGGTTCATGGAGCGCGTGGTGCGTCACGCCGACCACGCCGCGGGCACTGCTCGCTCCGAGCTCGCGGGTGAGGGCCCCTTCGTGCCCGGAATGTCCCCCCCGGTCGTGCCCGTCACCGGGTGACGTCGTTCGGATCTGGGGCCCGTTGCCGCGGTCGGGTGCGATCGGTGATCTCCCTAGGATGGGGACATGGCCGAACCTGTCTCGATCAGCCGTGACGAGGTCGCGCACCTGGCGCACCTGGCGCGGATCGACCTCGACGACGACGCGCTCGACCACTACGCCGAACAGCTCGGGGTGATCCTGGGCGCGGTCGCCGAGGTGGCACAGGTGGCAGCTGCCGACGTACCAGCGACCAGCCACCCGCTGCCGCTGCTGAACGTCTTTCGCGACGACGTGGTGAGCCCGTGCCTGACTGCCGACCAGGCCCTGTCCGGAGCCCCTGCGGTCGAGGACCAGCGCTTCCGGGTGCCGCGCATCCTGGACGTCGAGTGAGCAGCGAGATCACGCGCTGGGACGCCGCGACCACAGCGTCCGCCGTTGCGGCCGGGGAGGTTTCCGCGGTCGATGTGACGCTCGCGCACCTCGACCGCATCGCCGCCATCGACGACCGGGTCCACGCCTTCTTGTACGTCGACACCGAGGGTGCGCTCTCCGCCGCGGGTGATGTCGACAAGGCGCGCGCGGAGGGCCAGGCACTAGGTCCGCTGGCCGGAGTTCCGTTGGCGCTCAAGGACATCGTGGCGACCGAGGGTGTCCCCACCACGTGCGGCTCACGCATCCTGGAGGGCTGGCGGCCACCGTACGACGCGACGATCACGACGCGGCTCAAGGACGCCGGTGTCGTCATCCTCGGCAAGACGAACATGGACGAGTTCGCGATGGGCTCGTCCACCGAGCACTCGGCATACGGACCCACCCACAATCCGTGGGACCTCGACCGGATCCCCGGCGGGTCCGGCGGCGGGTCGGCAGCGGCCCTCGCGGCGTTCGAGGCACCGCTGGCGATCGGCACCGACACCGGCGGCTCCGTCCGCCAGCCGGCGGCCGTCACCGGCACCGTGGGGGTCAAGCCGACGTACGGGGGGGTCTCGCGTTACGGCATCGTGGCGCTGGCGTCCTCGCTGGACCAGGCCGGGCCGTGCGCGCGTACCGTGCTGGACGCGGCGTTGCTGCACACCGTCATCGGCGGGCACGACCCCCGGGACTCCACCTCCATCACCTCACCGCTGCCCGACCTGGTCGGCGCGGCCCGGCGGGCGGACGTGCGAGGCATGCGGATCGCGGTCGTGCGTGAGCTCGGCGGCGAGGGCTACCAGGCCGGCGTACGGCAGCGTTTCGATGAAGCCGTGGAGGTGTACGCCTCGCTGGGCGCCGAGATCGTCGAGGTGTCGTGCCCGCACTTCCCGTACGCCCTGGCCGCGTACTACCTGATCCTGCCCAGTGAGTGCTCGAGCAACCTGGCTCGCTTCGACGGCATGCGCTACGGGTTGCGTGTTGCCGGCGACGACGACCCCAGCGTCGAGCAGGTCATGGGGCGGACCCGGGCGGCGGGGTTCGGTGCGGAGGTGACCCGCCGGATCATCCTGGGGACGTACGCGCTCTCTGCCGGCTACTACGACGCGTACTACGGCCAGGCACAGAAGGTGCGCACGCTGATCCAGCGAGACTTCGCTGCGGCGTTCGAGCAGGCCGACGTCCTCATCTCACCGACCGCCCCCACGACGGCGTTCAAGCTCGGCGAGAAGCTCGACGACCCGCTCGCGATGTACCTCAACGACGTAGCGACGATCCCGGCCAACCTCGCGGGAATTCCGGGCATGTCCGTGCCGTCGGGCATCGCCCCGGCGGACGG
>JANWJC010000171.1 GCA_025449595.1 Acidobacteriota bacterium
ACACGAAGCGGACGGCGAGCTTGCCGCAGACGTGACGGGCGGTGTCGGGGTGGTGGGCGAGAGTGCTCAGGTAGCGGCGCGCAACGGCCTCACCGTTCGCGGCCGAGTTCGCGTCGTTGAACCCCAGGATGTTCACCGGCCCGGTCCAGTGCATCCAGTCCTTGTACAGGAACTCCTCGGTGTCCGACCCGACAGACAGCCCGGTCAGGATCCGTGCTGAGGTCACCACGCCCGCCTCGCCGTACGGCGCCTCGACCCCGACCGTGTGCAGCTCCAGCAGCTCCCGGCCCAGGTTCTCGTTGGGGTGGGACTTGTCGGAGTCACGATTGTTCAGGTTGCTCAGCATCGCCGGGTGCGTCGTCACGGCGGTGAGCAGCGCGCTGAACTTGCCGAACGCGTTGGCCCGGATCGTCAGGGCCAGGTGCTCCCGGCTCGCCGCGACCTGGTTGCCGAAGGTCGGCACGTTGAAGTGGTTGCCCCAGAAGTCCTCCATCACGGTCAGGAGCGTCCGGTTCGACCAGGCGGCGCGGATCACGTGCGCCTTGGCGGCGAGCTGGCGCTGCTGCCAGTCGTTGATCGGTGTGGCGCGGGTCTTGTCGCGCATTGCTGCGTTCACCAGGCGGATGGCGGTGCCGACCGGCATCATGCCGGTGCCCGGGGCGCCGAGCTTGGCCAGCATCGCATCGCACAGCGGATCGGCGATGGCAGCCGGCGTCAGCTGCCGCTCCAGCCACCGGTTCGGACCCAGCGCGGTGATCTCTGCCAGCAGTGCCGGAGACGGGCCGTACGAGGCCCGGCGGGCCAGGTGCCACACCATGCTGGTGCCGACGTACGGGCTCTGGGAGCGCGCCGACGCGGCGATCGCGGTCGGACCACCCGGGAGCGGGGCAGGTGCCGGCTTGGGCACCGGTTTGGGTGCGGGCTTGGGCAGCAGCAGCAGGTACAGGTACCTGGAGTACACGAGCGCGTTGCGACTCTTGCGCCACTCGTAGGGGACCCGTACCCAGACCCCCTTCGCGTTGCGCTCGGACACTGCGGCGCCGACGAACCGGGCCGTGACCCGGGTCTTGCGCGACTTGGTGACCGTGGTGACCCGGGTGCGCGGGTCGTAGCGCCAGACCAGGGGGACGTACTTCGTGACCACACGGATCCGGGCCGCTGTGGCGGCCTCGGCTGAGGACGGGGCCAGCAGGGAAGCGCCGGCGCCCACCGCCACCACCCCGGCAGCGTTGAGCAGCCACCGCCGCCCGCGCGGCCGGCTCGCCGAGGCCGGTTCGAGGCAGTCAGTCATCTGCCCCGACTGCTCTGCCGCCTGTTTCGAGTTTGTGTGCGCTGTCATCCGGTTCCGGCCCCCTGTCGGTGCCTGTCCGCACCGCTCCGGTCCGGGCGGGTATGCGGCTGCCGGACTCTTCTTGACGTCCACGACAGGGCTCGACGCCGAGCGGGCGGCGCGCGATAGCCCGAACGGGGGACGGGCGAGCCGGCACTCGGACCCGGCGCAAGACCGGGTGTCGGACCTTCGTGCCAGCCTCCGTGCCGACAGCCGGTCCGGAGATTCACGCGTACGGCGTGGGTCACGGACCGGGGGCGGTCCGTGACGCATCATCGACCGGGAAGGGGGCACCGCGCAGATGAGGTTGATCCACACCTCGGACTGGCACCTGGGCCGGCGCCTGTTCGACCAGGAGCTCATCGAGGACCAGGCGGCGTTCTGCACCTGGCTGCTCGAGCAGGCGCTGCACCACGAGGTCGATGCCGTGGTGGTGGCCGGCGACGTCTACGACCGTGCGGTGCCACCTCTGGAGGCCGTGCAGCTGCTCGACCACACGTTCGCCTCGTTCGCCGCGGCAGGGGTCCCCCTGCTCGTCACGTCCGGCAACCACGACTCCGCGATCCGGCTGGGCTTCGGCAGCGAGCTGAGCGAGGCTGCCGGGATCCACCTGCGCACCTCCGTGACCGACATCGACCGCCCGCTCGTGCTCACCGACGAGCACGGCGAGGTCGCGCTCTACGGCATCCCCTACCTGCTGCCGGACGCTGTCATGTCCGAGCTCGGGGCGCAGCGCTCCCACACGTCCGTGCTGTCCAAGGCGGTCGAGCGGATCCGAACCGACGCCGCCGGCCGCGGCATCGGGCGCACCGTCGTGGCCGCGCACGCGTTCGTCACCGGTGCCGCGACCTGCGAGTCCGAGCGCGACATCAGGGTCGGCGGCATCGCCGACGCCGACGTCGGGGTGTTCGAGGGCATCTCCTACGTGGCCCTGGGCCACCTGCACGGCCGGCAGACCCTGAACGCACCGGCGGGCACGTCCGCGGGCTACAGCGGGTCCCCGCTCGCGTTCTCGTTCTCCGAGCGCCACCACACCAAGTCCGTGACACTGATCGACCTCGACGCTGTGGGCGGGGTCTCGACGACCCTCCTGCCGGTCCCGGTGGCCCGTCCGCTGCGGGAGCTGCGCGGCCGGCTCGACGACCTGCTCACGCGCGCGAACGGCGACCTCGCCGACGTCGGAGACGACTGGGTCAAGGTGGTGCTCACCGACCCGGCACGACCGGCAGACCCGATGCAACGACTGCGCGCGGTCTGGCCGCGCACCATCGTGCTCGACTTCGCGCCCGAGGGCGGGCTGGTCGGCGCCGATGACGACCTGGCTCGGCTCGCCACCCTCACCGACCCGCTCGAGATCTGCGCGCAGTTCGTCGCGTACGTCGACAACGCCCGGCCCGACCCGGCCGCGCTGGCGGTCCTGCGCGGTGCGGTCGAGGCGGCCACCGCCGGCGACAACGAAGAAGCCAGGATCTGATGCGCCTGCACCACCTGTCGCTCGACGCGTTCGGCCCGTACGCCACGGCGCAGGACGTCGACTTCGACCAGCTCTCGGCCAGCGGGCTGTTCCTGCTCGAGGGTCCTACCGGCGCCGGCAAGAGCACGGTCCTGGACGCTGTCACGTTCGCGCTGTATGGCGAGCTCAGCGCCGAGACCTCGGCGCGGGACCGGCTGCACTCGGACTTCGCGGCTCCCGGCCGTACCCCGACGGTGACCCTGGAGTGGTCGGTCCGCGGGCGCCGGCTGCGCGTCACCCGCATCCCCGAGCACGAGCGTCCCAGCAAGCGCAAGGGTGGTGCTCCGGTCAAGGAGGCATCGAGCGTCCACCTCGAACAGCTGGAGGACGGCGGCTGGGTGTCGCTCTCGTCCAACAAGGCCGAGACCGGGCAGCTGGTGACCGACCTGATGGGGCTGAACCGGGCGCAGTTCACCCAGGTCGTGCTGCTCCCCCAGGGTGAGTTCGCGAGGTTCCTGCGCGCCGACGACGACACCCGCCGCGAGCTGCTGACCAAGCTGTTCGGCACCCACCTCTACGACCGCGTCACGGTCGAGCTCGAAAACCGCCGGTACGACGCCCAGCGGGCACGTGGCGAGGCCCAGCACCACGTCGAGCAGGCGCTGGCCGCCGCCGGGCAGGCCGCGGGCCTGGACGCCGAGGCCAGGCAGGCCTTGGTGGCCCTGGACCCCACCGACCTGTCGGTCGCCCTCGACGACATCGGGCAGCGGCTGGCCGGCGCCGACCAGGACGCTCAGGTGGCCGCCGAGCTGGCCCGCGGCCGGCTCACGACGGTCACGGCCGCGCGCGAGGATGCCCGGTCCTTCGCGGAGCGGGTGCGACGCGTGGTCGAGGCCCAGGAGCAGGTCGCCGCGCACGAGCGGACCAGGGCGGCGCACCTGCAGCGCGCGGAGGAGCTGGCCGCGATGCGCCGCGCCGAGCCGGTACGCCCCCTGCTGGCGGCGCTCGCCGAGTGCGAGGACACGTTCCGGGAGGCGTACGACCGGCTCGCCGAGCTCGTGGCGGACCCGACCGAGCCGATGCGCCGTGGCGAAGGTGCGCTGGCGGCGACGGAGGCAGCGACGCAGGCCACGACGACGCTGGCCGGGCTGGCCCACCTGGCCGAGCTCGAGGGTGAGCTGCCCGCTCGGCGTACCGACCACCTACTGGCCAGGCAGGACGCCGACGCAGCCCAGCTCCGGGTTGCCGAGCACGCCGCCGCCCTCGCCGAGCTGCCCGGGCGGGTGGCGGAGCTCGAAGCCGAGCTCGCCGCTTTCGAGGCGGCGGTGACGCCACTGCAGTCGGCGCAGGACCGGCTCCCGCATGCCCGGGACCGCCTCGCCGCCGCCCAGCAGGCCGCCGACCTCGACCCGAAGGTCGTCTCGGCGCACGCCGAGTGGATGGCGCTGTCGGCCGCGCGCGTCTCGCTGGTACGTGAGCACGAGGGCGTTGTCACCCGGCGACTGGCCGGCATCTCGGCCGAGATGGCCTCGGCGCTCGTACCCGGAACGCCTTGCGGTGTCTGCGGTTCCACCGAGCACCCGCTGCCGGCGACAGCGAGCGGCGTGGTGGTCACGGCCGAGGAGCTCGACCGGGTCGCAGGGCTCAGGGACCAGGCCGAGCAGGAGTGCCAGGAATCCGAGGAGCGGCTTCGGGCGCTGACGTCACGTCGCGACACGCTGTCCGGAGTGATCGACGGGGGTGACCTGGTCGAGCTGCGCGCCGAGGTCGAGCGGCTCGACCAGGTCGTGTTGACGGCGACCGACGCCGCCACTCACGCGGTATCAACGCGGGGGGAGATCGCCGGGTTCCGGGAGCGTTCCGCGACTTTGCAGGAGCAGCTGACCTCGGCCACGTCGCAGGACGCGACCGCACGAACCCGCGTCGCCGCGGTCTCGGCAGCGCTCGCCAGCGACGAGGCGAAGATCGAGGCCGGGCTGGACGGGCACGCTTCGATCGCCGCTCGCTGCGCGGCCCTGCAGCGCGCCGCGTTATACCAAGGCCGCCTCGCCGCGCGGCTGAGCGCGGTCGCGAGCGGTGAAGCCGCCCGTCGGGAGGCCGCCGCGCGCGCCGAGGCCGAGGCCCTCGCGCAGGGCTTCGGTGGGCTGGCCGAGGCGCTGGGCGCTGCCGCCGACGAGGCGACGCGCTCGGCACTGGCCGAGCAGGTGAGCACCTGGGAGCTGGCCGAGGCCACGCTGCGGGCCGCGCTCGCGGCACCGGACCTCGCCGGCGTCGAGGAGGCGCACGCCCCGGTCGCCCTCGAGCAGCTGCAGACGGCGCAGGCTGCGCTGGCGCAGGCCGAGGCCGAGCACAAGCTCGCGTCGGACTCGTACGCCACCGCCACCCGCACTGCGCAGGCGTGGTCGCAGTGCATGGCCGACGTACGCCGCGCCAATGCTGCGCAGGCCCGTACCCAGCAGGAGACGGCTGCGGTCATCCGGCTGGCGGCCCTGGCCAAGGGCACCGACGGGCAGCGTCGGGTCGCGCTGACCACGTACGTGCTCCGGCACTGGTTCCACCAGGTCGTCCAGGTCGCCAACCTGCGACTGTCCGCGATGTCGGCCGGCCGCTACGAGCTCGAGCGCATCGACGAGGCCGAGACCAAGGCCAAGCGCGCCGGCCTGACCCTCACTGTGATCGACCGGCACACCGGCGAGCGGCGCCACCCCGCGTCGCTGTCCGGCGGCGAGACGTTCTTCACCTCGCTCGCGCTGGCCCTGGGCCTGGCCGACGTGGTGAAGGCCGAGGCCGGTGGCGTCGACCTGGACACCCTCTTCATCGACGAGGGGTTCGGCAGCCTCGACGCCAGCACGCTGGACCAGGTCATGACTGTCATCGACGAGCTGCGCGATCGCGGCCGGGTGATCGGGATCGTGAGCCACGTCGCCGAGCTGAAGGACCGGGTCCCGGAGCGCCTGGAGATCCGCCGCATCCAGGACGGTTCTTCCGTGGTCCAGGTCGTCGCCTGAACTCGTGTCGCGGCGCCCGGTGGCCCGGCGAGCCTGCTCTCTGAGGTAGCCGCTGCACCCGTACCGGCACGAATACGACGTCCTTCTGATGTCGGCCCCCACCTCAGGCGCGCACGGTCTCCTCATCACCGCGAGCACGCGGTGCCAACCAAGGAGACGACATGATGAGCTCGCACCTAGCATTCGCCCGGGCCCAGGTGGCCTACCGCCAGGAGCGCCCGCGGCAGGAGCTCCCCCGCCGTGAACACGCGCCACGACGCCGCCGCATCCGGCAATGGCTGCTATCGCGCCAGGGATCCGGCACGCCGTCCACGCCGACCGCCCGCGCAACGCCCGGTGTCGCGTCCGAGGCGGTCCTGGGCGCCCCTAAGGTAGCCCGGCTCGCGGGGAGCGGGACAGATACGACTTCCTTCTGATGTCGGGCGCCACCTCAGGCGACGAACGTCTCTCTCGTCACCGCAACCCGGCGGTACGTCACCCAGGAGGACGTCATGTCCTTGTACGCAGCATTCGCCCCGGTCGAGATCGCCTACCGTCAGGAGTACCTGCACCAGCTGGCCCAGCACTCCACGCACCCGACCCGCCGGCGGCACCGCCCGCGCCTGCGTTCGCAGGGTCGAGTCATGCCGGACCGGATCGCGGCCCTCGAGTCCGCGACCCTCCGGCACTGAGCCGCGGGCAGAGCAGACAAACCGTGGCACGGCATCAATCCGGATCCCGTCCCGGCGGACCGGGACGGCAATGACATCCAGCACGGGGCTCGTCCCTAGCACCTCGCGACCTGACTCCGGTGTCCCTCTCCCTGTCACCGGTACGGTCGATGATGGGGCCATGACCGTCCCCGGCAGCACCCGTCCGATCATCGGGCGCACGAGCGAGCTCGAACGGGTCGGCGGGCTGCTCGGGATCGCCGGCGCAGGTAGCGGTAGCGCAGGTAGCGGTAGCGCAGGTAGCGGTGCCGTGCTGCTGTCCGGCGACGCGGGCGTAGGCAAGACCCGCCTGCTCATCGAGCTGGCCGGGCGCGCCTCGGACGCCGGGTGGCAGGTGCTCGTCGGGCACTGCCTCGACTCCGGCGACAGCGCCCTGCCGTACCTGCCCTTCAGCGAGGTCTTCGGCCAGCTCGCCACCCGCTCCCCCGCGCTGGTCGACGCGCTCGTCGCGGAGCAGCCGGCGATCGCGCGGCTGCTGCCGGCGCGCCGGATGCTGCGCAGCGAGCCGGCAGCTGGGGACCGCGTCGACCGCGTCGAGGTGATCGAGGCGGTGCATGCGGCACTGGGCCGGCTCGGCACGTCACAGCCCGTGCTGCTCGTCCTGGAGGACGCGCACTGGGCCGAACGTTCCACCCGGGACCTGATCACGCTGCTGTTCACCCGCGGCTTCGACGCGCCGGTGTCGATCGCGGTGTCGTACCGCTCCGACGACCTGCACCGTCGCCACCCGCTGCGAGGCGCGGTGGCCGAGTGGGGCCGCCTGCCCGGCGTCACCCGGGTGGCGCTGCGCCGGCTGCCGGATGCCGCCGTACGCGACCTGATCCACTCGCTGCACCCAGACGCGATTCCCGAGCGCCGGGTCAGCGGCATCGTCGAACGCTCCGAGGGCAACGCGTTCTTCACCGAGGAGCTCGTCGCCGCGAGCTCCATGAAGCGCGTGCCGAGCGACCTCGCTGACCTGTTGCTGGTGCGCCTGGAACGGCTCGAGGACCCGACCCGCCGACTCGTGCGAGCTGCCGCGGTGGCCGGGCGCCGGGTGTCACACGAGCTGCTGGCGCAGGTCGCCGGGCTGCAGGACGGCGCACTCGACGATGCCGTACGTGAGGCTGTCGAGGCCCTCGTGCTGGTCCCCGCGAACCCGGACGGCTACTCCTTCCGGCACGCGCTCATGGCCGAGGCCGTCTACGACGACCTGCTCCCGGGCGAGCTGACACGCCTGCATGCCGCGTACGTCCGGGTCCTGCTGGGCGGTGAGGTCGCGGGCACGGCCGCCGAGCTGGCCCGGCACGCCCGCGCCGCGCACGACCTTCACACCGCTCGGCAGGCCAGCATCCGGGCCGGGGACGAGGCCATGGCCGTCGGCGGCCCCGACGAAGCGACCCACCACTACGAGGTCGCGCTCACGCTGCTGCCGGACACCGGCGGCGACTGGGCCATGCTCGTCGACCTGACCGAGCGCGCGACGTACGCGGCTGCGGCGGCCGGCCTGCAGCTGCGCGCGCTCGCTCTGGTCCAGGATGCGTTGGCGCAGCTACCGGACGAGGCGCCGCCGGAGGCGCGAGCGCACCTGCTCGTGACCCTGGCCGCCCTCACGTTCCTGGCCGACACCGACGTCGACGCGTACGCCGTCACCAGCGAGGCGCTCGGCATGCTCCCGGACTCCCCGCCGACCGCACTGCGGGCCCGGCTGCTGGACGTGCACGCGCGCGCAAACGCGATGCGCCTGCGCTATGACGAGGCCGCGAGGTGGGCGGCCGAGTCATTGCGGATCGCCGAGCAGCTAGGGCTGGCCGACCTTGCCGGCCAGGCGCGTACCACCCTCGCGAACGTCGACCAGCGCACCGGGGATCCCGTGGCAGCGTTGCACTATCTCGAACGCAGTCTGGGTGAGGCCCGCGACACCGGCGACCCGGCGACCGAGCTGCGCGCGCTCTACACCCTCGGGGGGATGCACTTCGAGCTCGGCCGGCTGGCCGATGCCCGCTCGACGTTCGAGTCGGCGTACGCACTGGCGGTCTCGACGGGTCGGCCGTGGGCGCCGTACGCCGTCGACTCCCGCATGATGCTCGCCCAGGTGGCGTACGTCGTGGGCGACTGGGACGACGTCGCCGGCATCGTGGACGTCTCGGGGCAGTCCCCGCCGGCGCTGTCGGAGGCGATGCTGTCGGCCATCGGGACCCTGGTGCCGTCCGGCCGCGGCGACCAGCACGCGCTCGAGCTCGTCGAGACCCTGCGACCGTGGTGTCGTCGCGACGGGCTGGTGGCGATCGTGGCCGGCAGCGCCGCGATCGAGCTCGCGCTCGCGCGAGACGACCTCGCGGCGGCGGAGGCGGCGTACCACCAGGTGTGCGAGACGGTGACCGGACTGTGGTCGCAACCGAGGTTCCTGGCCCAGATCAGGCTGGCTGCGCTAGTGCTGGGCGGGCTGGCCCGCGCAGCGGGTCGTACGAGCACGGCACAGCACGCGGACCTCTTCGAGCGCGGGGCCGCCCTCGCCGCCGAGGCCGACGACACCGCCGCCACCCGGGCACCACGTGGGCTGCGCCTGGGGCCCGAGGGGCTGGCGTGGCAGGGCCGGGTCGCCGCCGAGCTGCTGCGACTGCGCTGGACGGCAGCGCAGGGGGAGGTGCCCGAGGCGGAGCTGGTCGGGAGCTGGGAGCGCAACGTCACCCAGTTCGAGCAGTTCGGCCACGTCTTCGAGGTGGCCCGCAGCCGGACCCGCCTCGCGGAGGTGCTCCGCGCAGTCGGTCGCCAGGCCGAGGCGACCGCTCAGGTGCGGCTGGCAAGGGCCGTGGCACAGCGACTCGGCGCCGAACCGCTGCTGTCCGAGCTGCGCACACCCGGAGCCGGACGTGCCGGGCGTACCAACGGCGCCGACCGCACGATCGACCAGAGCCTCACACCGCGCGAGCAGGAGGTGCTGGGGCTGCTCGAGCAGGGACGTACCAACGGCCAGATCGCCGCGCTGCTGTTCATCAGCGTCAAGACCGTCAGCGTCCACGTCTCCAACATCTTGACCAAGCTCCAAGCCGGCGGGCGCACCGAGGCCGTCGCGATAGCCCGCCGCCGCGGCCTGCTCGACTGACGCAACGACCGCCACCCGGCGGTTGATCATGGGGTTGAGTGCGCCGGTTCGCTGATCATGGGGTTGAGTGCTCTTGGTCCCGTTGATCATGGGATCGTGTGCGGTAATCGGGCTGGCGCCGCACTCAAGTCCATGATCAACGACAGGGACCCACGATCGCAGGGAGGCAGGTTCCGATGACGACGATCCCGGCCGACGACGGCAGCGGCCAACTCGGTCCGCGGGTGTGGCCGGCCGCGGAGCTGGCGGTCGACGGGACGGGCATGCGGTCCCGCTGGATCATCGCTCCGACCGCCGATGGCTGGGCCGACATGGTGCTGTCGGAGTGGGAGCTGCAGCGCTCGGGCTGGACCGACCAGCACCCGCACGACGAGACGAACTTCGTCATCGCCGGCGAGCTGCACATCGAGTGCGACGGACATGAGGTCGTCCTCGGCCCCGGCGACTGCGCCCGAGTGCCGGCCGGCTCGGTCGGGCGGTACTGGGCCCCGGACTTCGCCCGGATGCTGGCCGTCTACGGCCCCAACCCCACCGGGATCGCAACGGAGTACGGGGAAACGTTCGACCTCTGACCAAACTGCACGCGCCAGAAGGTCGGCACGCCGCCGCCGTCCC
>JANWJC010000172.1 GCA_025449595.1 Acidobacteriota bacterium
CGACACGACCGGCGGTGGTTTCCGCCCGAGCGAGTCGTTGGCCAACATTGCCACCATCGCCAACGGGCAGGAACTCTCGCCGCAGGACATCGCGGCACCCAAGTACGTCGACCTCCGGGGGAATCTGGTGGACCCGGAGGCGAGACACCGACCGGAGTGGGGGAGCGATGAAGGCAAGGACTGACCCGCGGCATTCGCCCGCGGCCGGTGGAAAGGCGGCATGATGAACCCAGGATCGTTCTGCGGATCCTGCGGGGCGGTGGTGAAACAGGGCGCGCTGTACTGCGGTTCGTGTGGTGCGCCGGCGGCGGCACCATCGGTGTCGACCCCGGTGGCGCCGCCGACCATGATCGGCACCATCGGCGGTGGCCCCGACGGGAACGCAGCGGGGGTTTCGGCGCCGGGAAACGCCGGGCCGCCGGCATACGGCGGCGGGCAGCCGGGATTCCCGGGGTCGGCGGAAGATCCTGCGCAGCCGGGATTCGTCGGGTACGCGAGCTTCGGCCGACGGGTCGGCGCCTACCTGCTCGATGCCGTCCTGCCGGTGCTGTCGCTGATGGTCGGGTTCCCGGCGCTGTTCGCCGGTGTGGCCACCGGTTCCAGGACGGCCCTGGCCCTCATCCTCGTCTTCATCGTGGTCGTGCCGCTGGTGTATTTCATCCTGCTCTGGGCGATGGCGGCCCGCGGCAGCAGCCCGGGTAACGCCATGCTGGGGATCCGGGTGGTCCGCCGGACCACCGGCGGGAAGCCGGGGGCCGGGCTGGGTCTGGGCCGGATGCTGATCAAGAGTCTGCTCATCGGGGTCACCTGCTACATCGGCGGCTTTTCGCCGCTGTGGGACGGCAGCGGCCGCCGTCAGGGCTGGTGGGACTCCGCCTGCGGCACGGTGGTGCTCGATCGGGATGCGGTGCCGGCGTACCGGGCCGCCGTGGTCGGGGCGCAGCCGCCGTCACTGGCCGCAGTGTCGCGGTCCGGACCGCCGCTGCCGGTCGCCCCGCCCGCGGCCGACGAGGCCGCCTGGGGGAGGGGCCCGGCGATCGTGGACGACCGGCCCGCGTGGGACGTGCCACCGGCGCCGGCCCGGTCGGTGGCGACGCCGACGCCGAGCGTGTCCGCGGCGTCCTGGGGTGACCGCCCGGCCGATTCCCGGCCGGCGCCGTCGGCGGCGAGCCTTCCCACCTTCGTGCCGCACCCGGGGCCGGAACCGGACCCGCTGTCCGACGTGCCCTGGTCGGAACCGGCGACCGGAACCCCGGTCATCCAGTCGGTGCCGGGGTTCGGCCCGTCGAGTCCGAACTCTGCGCCCAACTCGCCGGCGGAGCGAATGGATCACACGCGGATGCGGGTGGCCCCGCAGACGGACGCCACGACGGCCTGGCGGGCCGAGCTCGACGACGGTCGGAGCCTGCCGCTGGACGGCCCGGTGATCCTGGGCCGCGACCCGAGTGGCCGGCCCGGGGACCGCTCGGCCGTCGTCGTGCCGGTCGCTGACGAGGGTCGCAGCGTGTCCAAGACGCACCTGCTGCTGGACGTCGGGGCCGGTGGGGTGCAGGTCACCGATCGGCACTCCACCAACGGGGTGGTGATCGTCACCGCCGGGGTGGATCTGCGCTGCGTGCCCGGGGTGGCGACGCCGGTACCGGACGGGTCGACCGTTCGGTACGGCGACCACAGTCTCACGGTGCGTCGCTCCTGAACCCCGAGCCGACCCACCCGCCGCGACTCGCCATCCGGATCAGCACTCGACCACGGTCAGGGCGAGTCCGCCGCGGGACGTCTCCTTGTACTTGACGCTCATGTCCTTGCCGGTCTCGCGGAGCGTGCGGATCGCCTTGTCCAGCGAGACGTGGTGAGCGCCGTCGCCGCGGACGGACATCCGGGCGGCCGTCACCGCCTTCACCGAGGCCACCGCGTTGCGCTCGATGCACGGGATCTGCACCAGGCCGCCGACCGGGTCGCAGGTGAGGCCGAGGTTGTGCTCGATGCCGATCTCGGCGGCGTTCTCCACCTGCCGCGCCGTCCCGCCGAGCACTTCCGCGAGCCCGCCGGCGGCCATCGCGCAGGCGGATCCGACCTCTCCCGGGCAGCCCACCTCGGCGCCGGAGATCGATGCGTTCAGCTTGATCAGCAGGCCGATCGCCGCGGCGGTGAGCAGGAACCGCACGACCCCGTCGTCATCGGCGCCGGGCACGAACCTCGTGTAGTAGTGCAGCACGGCGGGGATGATCCCGGCGGCTCCATTGGTCGGTGCGGTGACGATCCGGCCACCGGCCGCGTTCTCCTCGTTCACGGCCAGCGCCCACAGGGTGATCCACTCCATGGCCAGCAGCGGGTCGACGGTGCCGCCGGCGGCGGCCTCCTGGTCGAGCGTGCCCCGCAGCGCGGCCGCCCGCCGGCGGACCCGCAGGCCGCCGGGCAGGACACCGTCGGTGGCGCAGCCATTCTCCACGCACCCTTGCATGACCGCCCAGATGTCCAGCAGTTCTCGACGGACCTGCTCGATGGGCCGGCGGACCACCTCGTTGGCCAGCATGATCTGCCAGATCGCCAGGCCGGTGTCCGCGCACAGGCTCAACAACTCGTCCCCCGAACGAAACGGATAGGGAACGGGGGTGGCGTCCGGGACTCCGAGCGGTCCGCCGGCCGCGTCTTCGCCGAGCACGAAACCACCGCCGATCGAGTAGTACTCGCGGGTGGTCAGCTCGATGCTGGCGGAATCCAGCGCGGTGAAGAGCATTCCGTTGCTGTGCCCGGGGAGTTGGCGTCGCCGGTGCAGGATCACGTCCAGGTCCGGGTCGAATGCGATGGTCCGCCGGCCGGCGAGGTCAAGGCTGTGCGTCGCCCGGCAGTCGCGCAGGACGGTGCCCGCCAGCGAGGGATCCACGGTCTCCGGTTGGTGGCCGAGCAGCCCGAGCACCACCGCGGGCACGCTGCCGTGACCGTGTCCGGTCGCCCCGAGTGAACCGAACAGTTCCATCCGGACGCGGGCCACGCGGTCAAGCAGACCCGCCTTGGTCAGCGACCGGACGAACCTTCCGGCCGCCCGCATCGGGCCGACGGTGTGTGAGCTGGACGGCCCGATGCCGACCGAGAACAGGTCGAAGACACTGATGGTCATTAGTGGCCGGCCGTGTCGGATCGATCGGCGGTGAGAACTGCCAGGGTGGCCACCGATGCTGCCCGGGGCCGGCTGCGTTGCGCGGCCAGCTCCAGAACCCGCTTGCGGACCAGCAGCCAGCCGACGATCAGGAAGGGGATCACCAGGCCGAAGGAGGCGACGGTGTAGGTGCCGACCGGGTAGTCCAGGGCGATCAGCACGACCACGACAAGCAGGAACACCAGGGTGATCAGGCCGCTGTAGGGCGCGCCGAACAGGCGGAACGAGGGTCGTTCGAGCTTGCCCTGGCGGGACCACTGCCACAGACGCAACTGGCAGATGATGATCGTCGCCCAGGCGATGATCAGGCACAGCGAGGCGAGGTTCAGCACGATCTCGAAGGCCTGCTCCGGGACCACCGCGTTGAGCCCGACCCCGATCAGGGCGACCACCCCGGTCAGCGCGATGCCGCCGAAGGGGACACCGGCCTTGTTCATCCGGCCGGTGACCCGTGGGGCGCTGCCGGCGGCGGCCAGCGAGTGGACGATTCGACCGGTGGAGTACATCCCGGCGTTCAGCGATGACAGCGCCGCGGTCAGCACCACCAGGTTCATGATGGCGTCCATGCCCTGCACGCCGATCGAGCCGAAGAAGGTGACGAACGGGCTCTCGTTGGCGTGGTAGGCGGTGTAGGGCAGCAGGAGTGAGAGCAGCAGGATGGATCCGATGTAGAAGACGACGATCCGGACGACGACGGAGTTGATCGCCCGCGGCATCACCTTCGCCACGTCCTTCGTCTCGCCGGAGGCCGTGCCGATCAGCTCGATCGATCCGTACGCGAAGATGACGCCCTGGACGACCAGCAGCAGGGGCAGCATCCCGTTGGGGAACCAGCTGCCGTTGTCCGAGATCAGGGAGAAGCCCACCGTCTGACCCTCGATGGGGCTGCCGAAGATGACGAAGTAGGTGCCCAGCAGCAGGAACGACACCAGGGCCACGACCTTGATCAGCGAGAACCAGAACTCCATCTCACCGAAGACCTTGACCGAGATCAGGTTCATCGCGACCACCAGCGCCAGCGCGAACAACGCCCAGGTCCACTGGGGCACCGCACCCATGATCGGGATGTACTTCTTGAAGAAGTTCATGTAGAGGGCGATCGCCGTGGTGTCCACGATGGCGATCGTCACCCAGTTCAGCCAGTACAACCAGCCGACGGTGAAAGCTGCCTTCTCGCCGAAGAACTCGCGGGCGTAGGACACGAACGAGCCCGACGACGGCCGGTGCATGACCAACTCGCCCAGCGCCCGCAGGATGAGGAAGGCGAAGAATCCGCAGACCGCATAGGCCACGAGCAGGCCGGGACCAACGGCGCTCAGCCGGCCGCCGGCACCCAGGAACAGGCCGGTGCCGATGGCCCCGCCGATCGCGATCATCTGGATCTGGCGGCGGGACAGGCCCTTGTGATATCCGGCGTCCTCGACCTGGAACTCCTCGAGCAGGACGGGATCGTTGGCCCGGGGATGGTTGACGTGGTCGCTGGCATTTCGGACGTCTAC
This sequence comes from Acidobacteriota bacterium, assembly GCA_025449595.1. Lineage (GTDB taxonomy): Bacteria > Actinomycetota > Actinomycetes > S36-B12 > CAIYMF01 > JAFIHG01. The sequence goes on from JANWJC010000172.1 coordinate 4,657, forward strand.
GGCCGAATGGGGGGGCATGACAGTGCCTTTCGGTGGGTAGCAGGCGGAACGAAGAATGGTGGAGCGGTTCGCGAATAGGGTGTCGGTGGGCGGTGGGATCAGGCTGGTTCAGACGGGATCAGGCGGGATCAGGCAGCGGCTCGGGACGCCGCGAAGGCGGCCACGCAGCGTTCGATCTGCTCCGGCGTGTGCGCGGCCGACAGCTGCACCCGGATCCGCGCCGCCCCCCGCGGCACCACCGGGAAGCTGAACGCCGTGACATACACGCCGCGGCGCTGCATCTCGTCCGCAATGCGGGCGGAGAGCGCCGCGTCGCCGAACATCACCGGCACGATCGGGTGCTCGCCCGGCAGGAGTTCGAACCCGTCCGCGGTCATCCGGGAGCGGAACAGTGCGGCGTTCGCGCGCAGGCGCTCACGGGGTTCGTCCGAGGCGCTCAGCAGGTCGATGGCGGCCAGGGTGCCGGCCACGATCGCCGGCGCCAGGGTGTTGGAGAACAGGTAGGGGCGGGACCGCTGGCGCAGCAGGTCGACGATCTCGCGATGCGCCGCCACATACCCGCCGGAGGCACCGCCGAGGGCCTTGCCGAACGTTCCGGTGTAGATGTCGACGCGCCCCTGGACACCGCACAGCTCGGGCGTGCCGCGACCGTGCTCGCCGATGAAGCCGACGGCGTGGGAATCGTCGACGAACACCAGTGCGTCGAACCGGTCGGCCAGCACGCAGATCTCGGCGAGCGTCGCGATGTACCCGTCCATCGAGAAGACGCCGTCGGTGACAATGACGCGGAACCGGGCGTCGGCGGCCGACCGCAGCTGCACCTCCAGATCGGCCATGTCCCGGTTGCGGTAGCGCAGCCGGCGCGCCTTGGACAGCCGGATGCCGTCGATGATGGATGCGTGGTTGAGCGCATCGGAGATGATCGCGTCCTGCGCGCCGAACAGGGTCTCGAAGACACCACCGTTGGCGTCGAAGCACGACGAATACAGAATCGTGTCCTCGGTGCCCAGGAATTCGGAGATGCGCCGCTCCAATTCCAGGTGCTGTTCCTGCGTGCCGCAGATGAACCGCACGCTGGCCAGACCATAGCCCCACTCGTCGATCGCCCGCTTGGCCGCCTCGGCCAGGCGCGGATCGTCGGCCAGGCCGAGATAGTTGTTCGCGCAGAAGTTGAGCACCTCGTCGCCGTCGGCGGTGATCGTGGCGCCCTGTGGACCGCGAATGCCGCGCTCCCGCTTGGTCAATCCGGCGGTCCGGATGTCGTCCAATTCCTTCGCCAGATGCGACTTGAGATCCGCGTACATCACAACTCCGTCCAATCGAGAATGATCTTGCCCGTGCCGGCGGCGGCGGCCGCGGCGAATCCGCTCTCCCATTCGCGGGCCGGCAGACAGTCGGAAATCACCGAGGTGATCGATTCCCGCAGCGTCGGGCTGGTCTGCAGCATCGCGTCCATGGCGTTCCAGGTCTCGAACATCTGCCGCCCGTAGATCCCCTTGAGCGTCAGCATGTGCGTGACGACCTTGCCCCAGTCGACGCGCAGCGGGGTGGTCGGCAGACCGACTATGGCGACACTGCCGCCGTGGTTCATGTTCTCGATCATCTCGGGCAGCGCGGCGGGGGCGCCGCTCATCTCGAAGCCGACGTCGAAGCCCTCGCGCAGGCCCAGCGTCGACTGCGCGTCGCGGATCGATCGGCTCGAGACGTCGACGACCTCGTCGGCGCCCATCCGCCGGGC
>JANWJC010000173.1 GCA_025449595.1 Acidobacteriota bacterium
CGCCGACGGAGCCCGAAGGCGACGTTCTCGAAGATGTCCATGTGCGGGAACAGCGCATAGCTCTGGAAGACAGTGTTGACCGGGCGCTTGTACGGCTTGGTACCGGTGATGTCCTGGTTGCCGATGTGGATCGAACCGGCCGTGGGATGTTCCAGGCCCGCGACCATTCGCAGGGTCGTCGTCTTCCCGCAGCCGGACGGCCCGAGCAGGGCGAAGAACGAGCCCTGCGGAATCGTCAGGTCGATGTCGTCGACGGCCTTGAAGCCACCGAAGTCCTTGGTCACCCGGGTGAGCTTGAGGTCCCCACCCGTGTTCTGGCCGTCGTTCTCCGTTGCTTGCTGGCTCATGGCTCAGCCTCCGATCAGTGCCTGGAAGGACGTGTTGTACGCGTTCTCCTCCGCGGTCGACAGACCCCGGAAGATGTGTGAGTTCGCACGGACCTTGTCCGATGGGAAGATGAGAGGGTTGTCCGCCACCTCGGGGTCCTCGGTGACCAAGATTTCCTTGGCTCCTATGACCGGCGAGATGTAGTTCACGTAGTCCTCGACCATGGCCGCCGCGACCGGGGTGTAGTAATAGTTGATCAGCTTCTCGGCGTTGGTCTTGTGCTGGGCGAGGTTGGGGATCAGGAAGTTGTCCGACCAGGCCATGTGTCCGCTGGCCGGAAGTACATAGCCGAGGTCGGGGTTGTCCGCCTTCAGCTGCACCACGTCACCGGTCCAGGCCATGCAGGCCGCGGTATCCCCCGACGCGAGGCTCTTGCCGTAGTCGTTGCCGGTGAACCCGGCGATCTGTCCGGCATCGACGGCCTTCTGCAGCTTGGCGATCGCAGCGTCGAAGTCGTCGTCGTTGAAGTCCGCCGGGTCGATGCCCATCGACAGCATCGTGAGGCCCACCGTGTCCCGCATCTCGGTGAGCAGCGTGACCTTCCCCTTGATCGACGGCTCGGTCAGCAGCTGGTCGATGGTCTCGATCTTCATGCCGTCCGTGGACTTGGGGTTGTACGCGATCCCGGTGAACCCGCTCTGCCAGGGGATGGAGCTGACGCGCCCCGGGTCCCAGCCGACATTGAGAAGGGTGGGGTCGAGGTTCTTCCAGTTCGGCATGTTGGTCTTGTCCAACGGCAGGACCCAGCCGAAGCGGATCATCCGGGCTGCCATCCAGTCCGTCACGCAGAACGTGTCACGCCCGGTGTCCGAGCCCTTGGACAGGAACGGCTGCACCTTGGCGTAGAACTCGTCGTTGTCGTTGACGTCCTCGGTGTAGTTGCACTTGATGCCGGTCTGCTTGGTGAAGATGTCCAACGAGGGTCGGGCCTGTGTCTTGTCGTCGACGTCGATGTACTCGGGCCAGTTGGACCAGTTGATGACCTTGTCGGTGGCGGACTTGTCAGGCCCGTACTGCGGCTTCATCCGGGTGCCCTTGGCACCGCACGCCGACAGAGCGGCGATGGTGCCGACCCCCAGGGAGGCCTTGGCGAACGTACGTCGCGTCAGCAGACCACGCGCCAGCGGCGGCGAGATGGGTGCCGCAGCCGGGCGGGAGATGTCGTCAGACATGAACACCTGTGCCTTTCGTAGGTGGCGATCCGCCGGTCATCGGTCGCCGAAGACGGTGCGGTGCCAGTCTTTTCGGGCTGCACCCGTGACTTCGAGAGAGACGTGCTTCACCTGGGTGTACTCGTCGAAGGAGTACTGGCTCATGTCCTTGCCGAATCCGGAGCCCTTGAAGCCCCCGTGCGGCATGTCCGACACGATCGGGATGTGGTCGTTGATCCACACGCAGCCGGCCTGGATGTCACGCGACGCACGCATCGCCCGGAATACGTCACGGGTCCAGGCCGAGGCGGCCAGTCCGAACGGGGTGTCGTTGGCCAGGGCGATCCCGTCGTCGTCGGTGTCGAACGGGAGGACCACGAGCACCGGACCGAACAGCTCCTCCTGGACGATCTCGCTGTCCTGAGCCACATCGACCACCAGGGTCGGCTCGTAGTAGGCGCCTTTGGCCAGGTCTCCCCCGGGCGCGCGGCCGCCACACACCACGGTGGCGCCGTAGCCACGGGCCCGCTCCACATAGGCGGCGACGCGCTCCCGCTGGTCCCATGACACGAGCGGACCCTGGTCGGTCGCCGCGTCGCGCGGGTCGCCGAGCCGGACCGTGCCCATGACGTCGGCGACACCGGCGACGAACGCGTCGTACAGCGGTCGCTGCACATAGGCCCGGGTGGCCGCGGTGCAGTCCTGACCGGAGTTGATCAACGAGCCCGCGACGGCGCCATGCACTGCAGCCTCGAGGTCGGCGTCCTCGAACACGACGAACGGCGCCTTCCCACCGAGCTCGAGATGGACGCGCTTGACCGTCTGGGCCGCCACCTGCATCACCCGGGTGCCTACCGGCGTGGACCCGGTGAACGACACCATCCGCACGCCGGGGTGCGCGAGGATCGCCTCTCCCACGACCCGGCCGCGACCCGTGAGGACGTTGACCACGCCGTCGGGGATGCCGGCGGCCCGCACGTCGTCGGCCAGCATCAGGGAGGTCAGCGGGGTGATCTCGGCGGGCTTGAGGACGATGGTGTTGCCGGCGGCGATCGCCGGCAGGATCTTCCACACCGCCATCTGCAGCGGGTAGTTCCACGGCGCGATGGAGCCCACGACGCCGACGGCCTCACGGCGCACGGACGAGGTGTGCGTCCCGTCGTACTCCCCGGACGCCTTGCCCTCGAGGTTGCGGGCGGCACCGGAGTAGAAGCTGATGTTGTCGATCGAGCCCGGGACGTCGAACTCACGGGTCAGCTTGATGGGCTTGCCGGCCTGGACGGTCTCGACCTCGGCGTACGCCTCGGCCCGCTCCCCGACCAGGACGGCCAGTCGTGCCAGCGCGCTCGAGCGGTCCGCGGGCGTCGCGCGGGACCACTCGGGGAACGCCGCGGTCGCCGCCGAGACAGCCCGGTCGACATCGGCGGGTCCGGCCAGCGCCGTGGTCACCACATGCTCGCCGGTAGCCGGGTCGAAGATCTCGTGGAACTCTCCGGAGGTTCCGTCCGTCCACGTACCGGCGATGTGCGCGCTCCCGAGGATCTGCGCAGCGGCAACGGCCTTGTCATCAACATGCGTCACGCGGCTGACACTCTCCCGTTACCCCCCGGCTGGATCGCGCATGCCTGATCTGAGAACGGTCCGTCGCGAACGCCGGACCGCGGTAGAGGATGGTTGCACGGCAGGGCCCGTCCCACAAGCGATCCCGTGGCAAAGAGTGTTCGCGGCGACGAATTGCGAACCTCGAATAACGCTTTGGCAACGAAAACATCGATCCGTTGCCAAACAGGCTACGAACGGCGAGGACCAAACACCGTTGGCACTGCCGAAAGCGCCGGCCGGGCAGAGCACGTGCCGTCGGGCGTACCGTCCGGGTCGTGAGCCGTCCACCCGCTGCCGACGCCGCCTCCCAGAACGAGCCGGTGACCGACCTGTGGCTCGGGCCGAGCGGAGCTGACGGGCCCGGCAACGCCGGCGGCGCCGACCTGTCCGGGTGGCACCCGACGGTGCGCGAGGTGCTGGCACTGCCAGCCGTGCTCGCCGGGGACCCGCACGTCGTGGCCGGTGCCGCGGGGCTGGATGTTCGCGTCCGCTGGACGCACTCCGCGGAGGTGGCCGACGTCGCTCGGCTGCTGCGCGGCCGCGAGCTGCTGCTGACCACCGGGGTTCTGCTGCCGGCAGACGACGACGGGCTCTCGTCGTACGTCACCGACCTCGCCGAGGCCGGCGCGGCCGGGCTCGTCGTGGAGATGGGAAGGCGCTTCGATCGGCTCCCCCAGGTGCTCGTGGACGCCGCGAACCGTGTCGGCCTGCCGCTCGTAGCACTGAGTCAGGAAGTCCGGTTCGCACATGTCGCAGAACAGGTTGCCGCGCAGGTGCTGGACCGACAGCTCTCCGAGCTGCTCGCCTCGGACCGGATGCACCAGACGTTCACCGACCTGACCGTGGAAGGTGCTCCGCCCACCGAGGTGGTCCGGCGGGTCGCGCAGATGTCGGGCCGGCCCGTCGTCCTGGAGAACCTGGCGCACCAGGTCCTGGCGTACGACGCCGCAGGGGCTGACACGACTGCACTGCTGCACGACTGGGAGGCACGCAGCCGTTCGGTACGGGTGCCCGACCGCACCGGCTACGACCCGGGGGTCGGCTGGTTCGTGACTGCCGTGGGAGCCCGCGGGCAGGACTGGGGTCGCCTCGTCCTGCTCTCGGCGGACGGGGTGAACGCCCGCGACGAAGTGCTGATGGAGCGTGGGGCGGCGACAGTGGCGCTCTCCCGGCTCGTCGAGCGGGACCGCGAGAGCCTGGAGCGCCAGACGCATCGCACGCTGCTGCAGGACCTGCTCACCGCGTCGGCAGCGGTCGCGGACGTGACGGTACGAGCCCGCGCCCTCGGGGTCTCGTTGGAGGGCAGAGCGCTGGTCGCCGTGGTCTTTCGGCTGACGCCAGCACCGTCCGGCCCCGTGCTGGTCGTCCAGGAACGGTTGCGCGACTTCACCGAGGACGTCGCGGCGGCGGTCCGGGACGCGCACTCCGTCGCCGTCGTCGGGGGCATCGACGACAGCAGCATCGGGGTCCTGCTGTCGTTGCCGCTGCGCTCGAACGTCGACCCGGTGCTGGACCGCCTCTCCGACGCGCTGTCGGCGCGCGCCGCCTCGGGCCGCTCGCCGGCCGGGACGGACGACTGGGTCATGGCCGTCGGCTCGGTCGTACCGTCCGCGCGGGACGCTCGGCGCGCGTTCCTGGAGGCGATGCAGGTGGCGGACGCGGCACCGACCGGCGCGCCGGCGTACCGCTTCTACCGCCTGCCCGACGTGCGCCTTCGCGGCCTGCTGCACCTGCTGCGCGACGACGACCGGCTGCAGACCTACGTGGAGCGCGAGCTCGGTCCGCTGCTGGCCCACGACAGCGCGGACCGCAAGGGCGCAGACCTGGTGCCGGTGCTTCGTACGTACCTCGAGTGCGGACGGAACAAGTCCGCTGCCGCGGACGCGGCCCACCTGTCTCGGCCAAGCCTCTACGAGCGGCTCGAGCGCATCGAGGCCGTCCTCGGCGTCGACCTCGACGACGTCGAGAGCTGCGTCTCACTGCACGTCGCACTGCTGGCCCTCGACGCCCTGCGACGTTCCCCGTCCTGAAGCGGGGATGGCGCGCTGCCCGCTGACGTCGCGCCCCCCGGCACTCCCATCCGCGGGGGGCGCCGCTCCGAACCTGCTGCATGACCACCGACGTGAGCGTCCCACCGGACACTGCCCCTCCGATCAAGCGCGGGTCGCGACTCTGGGTGTACGCGGTGTTCGGGCTGCTTGCAGCGGGTGCCGCTGTGGGTTCCGCTCAGCTGGTGGCGGCGTTCATTGCCCCGACGGCGGCACCCGCGTACGCCGTCGGGGGCGCGTTCATCGACCGGACTCCGTTGTGGCTCAAGGAGTTTGCCATCGCCAGGTTCGGGACCAACGACAAGGAGGTGCTGCTCGCCACGATCGCAGGCGTGCTGGTCGTGGTCGCCCTCGTTTGCGGAGTGCTTTCTCGCCGGTTCCTGCCCGTCGCGTGCGTGGGGGTTGCAGCGATCGGCCTGATCGGCGCAGCTGCCGCACTGACCCGACCATTCGCACGTCTGGTGGACGCGTTGCCGTCCCTGGTTGGTTCGGTCGTCGGTGTGCTGGTGCTGGTGTGGCTGACCCGCGAGGCGCAACGCAGGACGCTCAGCACAGCCACCCCGCCGTCCGGCTCCCCGGGGAAACAAGAGCTGGCTGCCGGCACGTCACGGCGCACGATCTTGGTGAGCGCCCTGAGCATTGCGGCGTACGCGGCTGTGGCGGGCGTCGTCGGGACGGCTGTCTCCACCGCGCGCAGCTCCGTCGCTGGTGCTCGGGCCGCCATCCGGCTTCCCAAACCGGCCGATCCAGCGAAGCCGGTGCCTGCCGGCGCTGCCATCGGGGTCCCCGGCACGGTCGCGTTCACCACCGCCAACAGCGACTTCTACCGCGTCGACATCAACCTCTCAGTGCCGCAGGTGAACCCGACCACCTATCAGCTCACGATCGACGGGATGGTCGAGCACTCCATGAAGCTGTCGTTCGACGACCTCTTGTCGATGCGACTTGTTGAGCGAGACATCACCATGACGTGTGTGTCCAACGAGGTCGGCGGGCGATACGTGGGCAACGCCCGTTGGCTCGGCGTCCACGTCAAGGATCTGCTCGCCACGGCGGGAGTAAAACCGGGTGCGGACCAAATTCTCACTACCGCTGTTGACGGTTTCACCGTCTCCACGCCGTTGGCGGTGGTGACGGACGGCCGCGACGCCATGCTCGCCGTTGGAATGAACGGGCAACCGCTCCCCCTCGAGCACGGTTTCCCGGTCCGCATGATCGTACCGGGCCTGTACGGCTACGTGTCCGGCACCAAGTGGCTCACCCAGATGACGGTGACGACGTTCGCGGCGCAGCAGGCGTACTGGACCCAGCGCGGCTATGCCGAGCATGCCCCGATCCGGACCATGACCCGCATCGAGGTACCGGCGCCGCTGGCCACCATCGCCCCAGGAAAGGTCGCCATCGCCGGCACAGCGTGGGCACAGCACCGCGGTATCGAGGGCGTCGAGGTTCAGGTCGACAACGGTCCCTGGCTGCCCGCCGGGCTCGCCGCTCAGGACACGATCGACACATGGCGGCAGTGGTCGATCGCCTGGCAGGCAACCTCCGGTCAGCACACCCTGCGGGCGAGGTCTGTCGATGGGACCGGCCAGACCCAGACAAGTCAGCGACGCGAACCGGTGCCCAGTGGAGCCTCCGGCTGGCACGAGATCGTCGTGCTGGTCAGCTGATCGCTCTGGAGAGCTGCCCTCGCTGGAAGGACTGCCGCTCAGACAACCGCGCCAGCTCACTCCACCCGTCTGTGGCCGCCCCGGGTATTCGGCCCACGGGTGCCCCGATCGTTAGAGAACGTTTTACGCCAGGGCCGCCGCGACGCGGCACCTGCTGAATCAGAACCCGTTTCGAACAGCCGCTTGTGCCACAACTGCCGGTGCAGAACCCGCGACGAGCCCAAGCAGCAACCAGCCGGACACGTCAGCGAATTCGGGGAACGACCAATCCGACACGCAGCCAGCCCCGAAGAACCCCTGACAGGCAAGGACAACCGAAGCCAGATGCCCAAGGAGAATCCAATGTCCACCAATGTTCGACGCACCCGCATCGCGGTATTTGCCGCCGCAGCCACAATCCCGTTCATCATCGCGGGTTGCAGCTCCAGCAGCTCCACCCCAGCCGCGCAGTCGGTGCCCGACAACTCCGCCAGCATGCCGGCGGACTCCCCGTCGATGGCTGACGCGGCCTCGCAGGTCTTCGGTGCCGGTTGCGCCGCGGTTCCCACCTCCGGGGCGGGCAGCTTCTCCGGCATGGTCACCGCACCTGTGGCTTCTGCCGCATCCGCCAACCCTGTCCTGTCGACTCTGGTCACCGCAGTCAAGGCTGCTGGGTTGGTCGACACGCTGAACAGCGCACAGGGCATCACGGTCTTCGCGCCGGCCAACAGCGCTTTCGCGAAGATCCCGGCAGCAGCACTGAACTCAGTGCTCGCGAACAAGCCTGAACTGACGAAGATCCTGACCTACCACGTGATCGCCGGGGAGCTCAGCCCCGCACAGCTCGCCGGCACCCACAAGACCCTTGAGGGTGGCACCGTGACGGTCACCGGGTCCGGCACCGACTTCACGGTGAACGGCACGGCGAAGGTCGTCTGCGGCAACGTCCCCACCGCCAACGCGACCGTCTACATAGTCGACTCCGTCCTGATGCCGAAGTAAGTCCGACCCGATGGATTCTCGGTCTGGCTCCCCTCGCCGACACCTGAGCCTCGTCTCCGGTGTCGGCGAGGCGCTGCCCTCAGGTTCCCGCAACGTCGCCGAGCGTGACACCGTATGGGCTGTGACCCCTGCGGACAGCCTCAGCGATGTGATGCTGCGGGTCGCCAAGGGTGACGAGCAGGCATTCGCCGACCTGTACGACGCGGTCGCCGGTCTCGTCCACGGGATCTCGCGGCGGGTGGTCCGTGACCCGGCGCAAGCCGAGGAAGTCACCCAGGAGGTCATGCTGGAGATCTGGCGCAAGGCGACGAGGTACTCGCCAGCCGTCGGCAGTGTGCAGGCCTGGGTGGCGACCATTGCCCACCGCCGGTCGGTGGACCGCGTACGAGCCGCTCAGGCGGCGACCGACCGGGACCTGGTCGCCGGGACCACCGGGTCGATGGCTCCCTCGACGCCGTACGACGAGGTCGCCGAGACAGTCGACTTGCACCTGGAGACCGAGCGCGTGCGCCAGTCTCTGAGCAAGCTGACCGAGCTGCAACGAGAAAGCATCGTGCTCGCCTACTACGGCGGGCACACTCAGTCCGACGTCGCCGCGCTTCTGGGCGTACCGCTCGGCACAGTCAAGACGCGGATGCGGGATGGCCTCATCCGATTGCGGGACGCCTTGTGCGTCGACCTCAACGCGGAGGGAGTTCGGCCATGACCACGCCACACGAGTCGGCCGACCTGCATCTGAACATCGGCGGTTACGCCCTCGACGCACTTGACCCTGCTGACCGCGCCGCTTTCGAGGCGCACCTGGCTGCGTGCCCGTCGTGCCGGAACGAGCTGGCCGGCATGGCAGAGACGACAGGACTGCTGGCCGCGAGCCAACGGGTCACACCTCCGGCCCGCCTGAGGAGCAACGTCCTGGCGGCGATCGCGATCACCCCGCAGCTGGCCCCGCTGACGTCGAGCGCGCTGGAGCAACCGGCGATCGATGCCTCGCCCGACGCGGTCCCGCCGGGTTCAGCGAGCGGCATCGCTGCCGCTGCCGATGCGCCAGGGAGTGCCGCCGACGCCGCACCGACAACTGAGCACCCGGCATCCAACGTCATCGCGATGACGCGCCGTCGGGCGCCGACGGCCACTCGACTGCTTGCAGCGGCGGCCGCGGTGCTGGCGCTCGTCGCGGGAGGTCTGGGTTGGCGCAACGCGACGCTCTCGAACAACCTGCAGCAGGCGCAGGTCACCGCCGCCGAGGTGACCAGCGTGCTGACGGCCCGGGATGCCAAGACCACCACAACTGCCGTCAAGGGTGGTGGCAGTGCGGCAATCGTGTCCTCCGCTTCGCTGGACCAGGCCGTCCTCGTGGCCGACAACATGGCTCCTGCACCGGCCGGACACGTCTACCAGCTGTGGTTGATCTCAGCGTCCGGCGACGCCCGGGCGGCCGGCTTCCTGGACCCCAACTCCGTCGGTCAGGGCGCCGAGGTGCTCGCTGGCTCAATCAACCAAGCCAAGACCGTAGGTGTCACCATTGAACCCGCCGGCGGCTCCACCAGCCCCACCACCAACCCGATCATGGCGGTGCCGGCCTGACCTCGGCTCGGACGGCGGTCCGGCTGGCCGTCGTCGTCAGTCCATGCCCTCTGGTCCTGATCTCCCTCGACTCCGGTCGCCCTGCCCTCGCTCCGCTCGGGCGACGGGCTCCCTCCGCCTCGATCGATCAGTCCAGGGCAGCCATGACGTGCTTGATGCGGGTGTAGTCCTCGAACCCGTACATCGACAGGTCCTTGCCGTAGCCGCTGTGCTTGAAGCCGCCATGCGGCATCTCCGCGACCAGCGGGATGTGGGTGTTGATCCACACGCAACCGAAGTCCAGCAGGCGCGCCATCCGCATCGCACGGCCGAAGTCCTTGGTCCACACCGAGGATGCCAGCCCGTACGGAACCCCGTTCGCCCAGCGCAGCGCCTCCGCCTCGTCGCTGAACTTCTGCACCGTCATGACCGGGCCGAACACCTCGTTCTGGATCATCTCGTCGTCCTGACGCAGCCCGGCGACCACCGAGGCGTGGTCCGGGGTGCGGGACAAGAACCCGAGCACCCGGTCCATCTGGTTCACGTTGTTCACCGGCGGCACCAACGCGTCCTCGTCGGAGGGCCCACCCTCGAACGTGGTCTTGGTGGCCTTGGCCTGCTCGGCGAGCGCCGCCACGAACTCGTCGTAGACCCGTGGTCCGGCGAGGACCCGCGTCGCCGCGGTGCAGTCCTGGCCTGCGTTGAAGTACCCGGCCACCGCCAACCACTCCGCCGCCGCCGCGATGTCGGCATCATCGAAGATCACCACCGGGGCCTTGCCCCCGAGCTCGAGATGGACCCGCTTGACGTCCTTCGCCGCTGACGCCGCGACCTCCATGCCCGCGCGTACCGAGCCGGTGATCGACACCATCTGCGGGGTCGGGTGCTCGACCAGGGCCCGGCCGGTGTCACGGTCCCCGGTCACCACGTTGAGGACTCCGGCCGGCAGCACCTCCCCGATCAGCTCGGCCATCCGCAGCGTCGACACCGGCGTCGTGTCGCTCGGCTTGAGCACCACCGTGTTCCCCGCCGCGATCGCCGGTGCGAACTTCCACACCGCCATCATCATCGGGTAGTTCCACGGCGTGACCTGCCCGACGACGCCGACCGGCTCACGGCGGATGAAGGAGGTGAAGCCCTTCATGTACTCCCCCGCCGCCCGGCCCTCCAGCACCCGTGCGGCACCGGCGAAGAACCGGATCTGGTCGATCATCGGCGGGATCTCCTCGGCGGCCACCACCGCGAGCGGCTTGCCGGTGTTCTGGCTCTCTAGCGCCACTAGCTCCTCACCATGAGCCTCCAGCACGTCCGCGATCTTCAGCATCGCCACGGACCGCTCACCCGGCGTGCTGTCCCGCCAACCCTCGAACGCATCCGCCGCGGCCCGATACGCCCGATCCACGTCCTCGGCGCCGGACAGCGCCGCCGAGCCGAACACCTCACCCGTGCTCGGATCCACCAGGTCGGTCGTCCGACCATCTGCCGCCGGCACCGAGACTCCGTTGATGAAGTTGGACACCGTTCGCTTGTCGCTCACGCGGGACTCCCGTTCGCAGGGACGAGACCAGGACCGCCGGGACCGTCCGGCGCCGTCATCGTCGACGTCTCGTCAGCGTACGGCCGTCGTGGCGGTTTCGATAGGCGCATCCCGGCATTGGCACCGATTTCGCAGTATTTTCGGGCAGATGCCACGAAATCACTTGCATCGAGCGGGTCGAGTGGACAACGATGGCACCGTGGTGAACCGAGAGCGCGGCACGGCACTCGGACTCGACGACGTCAGCAAGGCCATCATCGAGCAGCTCCAGCAGGACGGGCGACGCCCGTACGCCGCGATAGGCAAGGCCGTCGGCCTGTCCGAGGCCGCGGTCCGCCAGCGGGTCCAGCGCCTGCTCGAAGCAGGGGTCATGCAGATCGTCGCCGTGACCGACCCCCTGCAGATGGGATTCCCACGCGCGGCGATGATCGGCGTCCGGGTGGACGGCGATGTGGAAGTCGTCGCTGAGAAGCTGGAGGCCATGCCCGAGATCGACTATCTCGTGGTGACAGCCGGCTCGTACGACATCCTGGCCGAAGTCGTCTGCGAGGACGACGACCACCTGCTGGAGGTGGTCAACCGGCGGGTCCGGGCCGTGCCCGGAGTCCGGAACACGGAGACCTTCGTCTACCTGAAGCTCCGCAAGCAGATCTACACCTGGGGTACACGATGACGACCACGATCGACACAGAGTTCGACACGAAGGCGTTGTCGAACGCAGCGCGCGACAACCTATGGATGCACTTCACCCGCCACTCCACCTATGAGGACGGCGGCCAGGTCCCGATCATGGTCCGCGGCGAGGGCGCATACATCTGGGACTCGAACGGGCGCCGGTATCTCGACGGGCTCGCGGGACTGTTCACGGTCCAGGTCGGCCACGGCCGCGCCGAGCTCGCCGAGGCAGCTGCTCGACAGATGACCGAGCTCGCGTACTTCCCGCTGTGGTCGTACGCGCACCCGAAGGCGATCGAGCTGGCTGAGCGGCTGGTCACCTACACGCCCGGCGACCTGAACCGCGTGTTCTTCACCACCGGTGGCGGCGAGGCCGTCGAGTCGGCCTGGAAGCTCGCCAAGCAGTACTTCAAGCTCACCGGCAAGCCGATGAAGCACAAGGTGATCAGCCGCAACGTCGCCTATCACGGCACCCCGCAGGGTGCGCTGTCCATCACAGGAATCCCGGACGCGAAGAAGTACTTCGAGCCTTTGGTCCCGGGCACCCACAAGGTGCCCAACACCAACTTCTACCGCGCAACGGAACACGGCGACGACATCTTCGCTTTCGGGCGCTGGGCGGCCGACCGCATCGCCGAGGCCATCGAGTTCGAGGGCCCGGAGACGGTGGCGGCCGTATTCTTGGAGCCGGTGCAGAACTCCGGTGGCTGTTTCCCGCCGCCGCCCGGATACCTTGAGCGGGTACGCGAGATCTGCGACGAGCACGACGTGCTCCTTGTCGCCGACGAGGTGATCTGCGCATTCGGTCGCATCGGTGACATGTTCGCCACGAAGCGGTTCGGGATCACCCCGGACATCATCACGTGCGCCAAGGGCATCACCTCCGGCTACGCACCTCTGGGCGCGATGATCGCCAGCGACCGGCTCTTCGAGCCGTTCAAGCACGGCACCGACTACTTCGCCCACGGTTACACGTTCGGCGGTCACCCGGTTTCGGCCGCGGTCGCCCTGGCGAACCTCGACGTGTTCGAGCGGGAGGGCCTCAACGCCCACGTGCAGGCGAACGAGGGTGCCTTCCGAGCCACGCTCGAGAAGCTGCTGGACCTGCCCATCGTCGGGGACGTCCGCGGGGCCGGCTACTTCTACGGCATCGAGCTCGTGAAGGACAAGGCCACGAAGGAGACGTTCAACGACGACGAGGCCGAGCGGCTGCTGCGCGGCTTCTTGTCCAAGGCGCTGTACGACGCGGGTCTCTACTGCCGTGCCGACGACCGCGGCGACCCCGTCATCCAGCTCGCACCGCCGCTGATCATCGGGCAGACCGAGTTCGACGAGATCGAGCAGACGCTGCGATCGGTTCTCACCGAAGCCCAGGCCATCCTCTAGATGGCACAGGACACATTCGCCGCGCCCGGGTCCACCACCAGGACCCGGGTGCGGCGCATTCCGGAGAAGGCCGTCCAGGACCGGGGCACCTTGCACGCAATCCTCGACGCGGGACTGGTCGCGCACCTGGCAGTGGTCGAGGACGGCCAGCCGTTCGTGGTACCCGTCGGCTACGCCCGCGACGGCGAGCGCGTGCTCATCCATGGCTCCAGCGGCAGCCGGCTGTTCCGTGACCTCGCCACGGGGACGCCCACCTGCTTCACCGTCACGCTGCTGGACGGCCTGGTCCTTGCCAGGTCCGCCTTCGAGAGCTCGATGAACTATCGCGGCGTCATGGTCCTCGGGCGCTGCGTGGAGCTGACCGGCCAGGAGAAGGACGACGCGTTGCGTACGATCTCCGACCACCTGCTGCCCGGACGATGGGACGACATCCGGCCGCCGTCGCGCAAGGAGCTGGCTGCCACCTGCGTGCTCGCGCTCCCCCTGGACGAGGCCAGCGTCAAGGTCTCTGCCGGCGGCCCGGACGACGCGGAGGAGGACCTGTTCCGGCCGACCTGGGCCGGCCACGTCCCGCTGCGCGAGGTCGCCGGCGATCCGGTGCCCGCCTCGGACAACCGAGATCCGTTGCCGGACTACGTGCTGGGATGGCGCCAGTGAACGACGTGCCGACGGCCGACGGCCCGCAGCCACGCTCGGCGTACCGGCGGCTCTCTCTTTGGTGGGACCAGCTCTCCGACGAGCTCGCCGGTCCGCAGCGAGGCGCGCTGGACGGCGACACGACGGCCGACGTCGCCATCGCCGGTGCCGGGTTCACGGGACTGTGGACCGCGTACTACCTGCTGCGCGCCGACCCGAGCCTGCGCGTGACGGTGCTGGAGTCGCACACCGCCGGATTCGGTGCGAGCGGCCGCAACGGCGGCTGGTGCTCCGCGCTGTTCCCGACGAGCCTGGACAAGGTCGCGGCGGCATCCTCGCGGGCCGGCGCGATCAACCTGGTACGCGCCATGCACTCCACGGTCGACGAGGTCGGCGAGATCGCGCGTACGGAGAACATCGACGCCGGCTTCCGCAAGGGCGGCACCATCGTTCTGGCCCGCACCCCGTTGCAGGTCAAACGGGCCGAGGCCGAGATCGAGCACTGGCGCAGCTGGGGTTTCGGCGAGAGCGACCAACAGTTCCTCGGCGCGGGTGCTGCCCGGGAACTGCTGGGAGCCACCGACGTCATGGGCGGGACGTACACGCCGCACTGCGCGGCGCTGCACCCGGGCAGGTTGGTGCGCGGGCTGGCCCTCGCCGTGGAGCGCCACGGCGGGATCATCCACGAGGGCACGCAGGTCACGGCGCTGGAGCCGGGAGTGGTGCGGACCACTCGCGGGGACGTGCGCGCCCGGCACGTGGTGCGCGCGACCGAGGCCTACACCGCGCAGCTGCCGGGGCACCGACGCGACATCACACCGATGTACTCCTCGATGCTCGCGACCGAGCCGCTGCCGCAGTCGGTCTGGGACGTGATCGGACTGCGGCGCTCGGAGACGTTCGCCGACCACCGCACCCTCGTCATCTACGGCCAGCGCACCGTCGATGACCGGTTCGCGTTCGGCGGTCGCGGCGCGCCGTACCACTTCGGCTCCAAGATCGAGCCGGCGTACGACCGCGACCCGCAGGTGTTCAGCACGCTGTGGGGCGTCCTGACCGATCTGTTCCCTGCCATCGCCGACCACGCCGTCACGCACACGTGGGGCGGCCCGCTCGGCGTCCCGCGAGACTTCTTCCCCTCCGTCGGGCTCGACCCCGCCACCGGTGTGGGATGGGCTGGGGGCTACGTAGGCGACGGGGTCGCGAGCACCAACCTCGCCGGACGTACGCTCGCCGACCTCATCCGCGGAGAGCGCACCGACATCACGGCGCTGCCCTGGGTCGGCCATCGCAGCCGCCGGTGGGAGCCGGAGCCGTTGCGCTGGCTGGGCACGACGGCAGGACTGCGCGCCATGTCGTCGGCCGACACGGTCGAGTCACGCACCGGCAAGGACTCGTGGCGCGGCGCGCTGGTCTCCAAGCTGACCGGCCATTGAGCCGAAGCTACTGACCATCGGACCGCGGGCAGCTGGACCCGCAGCCGTCGACGTCGCACAGCCGGCAAAGGGCATCACCGCCGCCACGCCCGGAGAGCTCGGCTGCCAGCAGCTCCAGTGCCCGCAGCAGCCCCGAGCGGTCGGATGGCGGCAGACATGCGAGCACCTCGCTGGCGATCCGTTGCCGGGTGTCAAGAACACTTAGCGCCGCTTCGACTCCCGCCGAACTGAGCCAGACCAGGGAGCTGCGGTGATCGGGGGCGTCGCGTCGCTGCACCAGGCCGACCTCTTCGAGGCGGTCGAGCGCGCGCACCGCGCCCGAGCGACTCAGTCCCACCGCGCGCGCGAGCTCATGGGTCGCCGCGCCGGGGCGTTGCAACGCACAGACCAGCAGCGCCGGTCCGGTCGCGACAACGCCGGCCGCGGCCTCGGTCGCCCCACGGAGCTCGTCGTTCAGTCCCGTGGCCACGGCGGCGAGCAGGGGCGCCAGAGGATCGAGGTCGCTGCGGTCCGCTGCCGGCGCCGCGGCGCCCGCCGTGCCACGACTGCCGGCCGTTGGGGTGTGCAGGTTCCTCACAGAGCGCAGACTGACATCGCACGACCGGACCGGTGGGCCGCGCCAACCCGCGCGGTGGACCGATAGTTGGATATTGGATACAATTGCTGCCACCCCACATTGCCTCGGAGGACCACATGGCCGCCAATCCCAAGACCCCGTTCGAGCTCTATGCCATCGACTCGCTGCTCAGCGAGGACGAGCGGGCGATCCGCGACACCGTGGCACGCTTCGTCGACGACCACATCCGCCCGGAGGTCGGGGACTGGTTCGAGACCGGACAGCTGCCCGCGCGTGAGCTGGCCCTGGAGCTCGGCAAGCTGGGTGTGCTGGGGATGCACCTGGACGGTTACGGCTGCGCCGGCACCAGCGCGGTTGCGTACGGACTGGCCTGCCTCGAGCTCGAGGCCGGTGACTCCGGGATCCGTTCGCTGGTCAGCGTGCAGGGGTCGCTGGCGATGTTCGCCATCCACGCGTTCGGATCCGAGGAGCAGAAGTCGCAGTGGCTGCCCCGCATGGCGACCGGGGACGCGATCGGGTGCTTCGGCCTGACCGAGCCCGACTTCGGCTCGAACCCGGCTGGCATGCGTACGACGGCCCGCCGGGACGGTGACGACTGGGTGCTCGACGGCACGAAGATGTGGATCACGAACGGATCCATCGCCGATGTCGCGGTGGTCTGGGCGCGCGCCCCGAAGGAGCTTGGCGGCATCCGCGGCTTCGTCGTACCGACCGACACTCCTGGTTTCAGTGCCCACGACGTGAAGAAGAAGCTGTCCCTGCGGGCCTCGGTCACCAGTGAGCTGGTGCTCACCGGTGTCCGGCTCCCCGCCGACGCGGTCCTGCCGCAGGTGCAGGGGCTCAAGGGCCCGCTGTCCTGCTTGTCGGAGGCCAGGTTCGGAATCGTGTTCGGGTCGCTGGGCGCGGCCCGGGACAGCCTGCAGACCGCGATCGACTACTCGGTCAGCCGGGAGCAGTTCGACCGTCCGATCGCCGGTTTCCAGCTCACCCAGCGCAAGCTCGCCGAGATGGCCGTGTCCCTCGGCAACGGCATGCTCCTGGCCATGCACCTCGGTCGGCTAAAGGATGCCGGGGTGATCGAGCCCGAGCAGGTCAGCGTCGGAAAGTTCAACAACGTCAAGTCTTCTCTGGAGATCGCTCGTGAGTGCCGGTCGATCCTCGGTGGCAACGGCATCACGTTGGAATACCCGATCATCCGTCACATGAACAACCTCGAGTCGGTGTTCACCTACGAGGGCACACACGAGATCCACACGCTGGTGCTGGGCGAGGCACTGACCGGCGTCCCGGCGTACCGGTGAGAGCAGAGCCCACCACGAGCGGAGCACTGAGCGGCGTCGTCGTCGCGGACTTCTCACGGGTTCTGGCAGGTCCGTACGCGACGATGCTCCTGGCGGACCTCGGCGCGGAGGTGCTGAAGGTGGAACGGCCCGGTCCCGGGGACGACACGCGGGCCTGGGGACCGCCGTACGCCTCGGACGGACAGTCGACGTACTACCAGAGCGTGAACCGCAACAAGCGCTCGCTGGCACTGGACCTGCGTACTGACATCGGATGGGCACAGGCCCGTGAGCTGGCCGGCCGGGCCGACGTGCTGATCGAGAACTTCAAGCCTGGCACCATGGATCGCCTGGGGCTGGGCTACGACGCCTTGGCCACGGCGAACCCCGGCCTGGTGTACTGCTCCATCTCAGGCTTCGGCAGCACGGCCGGGGCCGAGCTGCCCGGATACGACCTGCTGGTCCAGGCCATGGGCGGGCTGATGAGCGTGACTGGGCCCGAACCGGGGCAGCCCACCAAGGTCGGCGTGGCACTGGTCGACGTCGTGACCGGGCTCCACGCGGTCTACGGGATCCTGGCCGCGCTGCACCACCGTGACCGCACCGGGCAGGGGCAACGGGTCGAGGTGAACCTGTTGTCGTCGTTGCTGTCCGCGCTGGTGAACCAGTCGTCCGCGTATGTCGCCGGTGGCGTCGTACCCGGCATCCTGGGCAACGACCATCCCTCGATCGCGCCGTACGCCACGTACCGGACCGCGGACCGTCCGCTCGTGCTCGCGGTCGGCAACGACGGGCAGTTCCGTACCCTCACCGACGTGCTGGGGCTGCCCGACCTCGCCACCGACGACCGGTACGCCACCAACCCCGCTCGCGTCACCAATCGCGAGAGCCTGCGCCTGTTGCTTGAAGCCGCGCTGGGCACCCGGGGGGCCGAGCACTGGCGGCGTGAGCTCACGGCTCGGGGGGTGCCGTGCGGGACGGTCAACGACCTCGAGGGCGCGTTCGAGCTCGCGACGTCGCTGGGGCTGGACCCGGTGGCACGCATAGCGGATCAGCGCCGCGACGTGCCGATCGTGACGGTTGCCAACCCGTTGCGGATGTCGCGCACGCCACCGACGTACCGCAGCGCACCCCCGGGCGTCGGCGAGTTCCCGTGAGCGCCACGGCCGGGTTCACCAGGCCCCCGACGGCGCAGGAGGCTGTCCTGGCACAGGTCAGGCGCGAGCTCGTGGCAGGTGCGCTACGCCCTGGGGAGCAGGTGCGCCAGGAGCAGCTCGCCGAGAGGTACGGAGTGTCCCGGGTCCCGCTGCGGGAGGCCCTGAAGATCCTCGAAGGTGAGGGGCAGGTGGTCTACCACCCGCATCGCGGGTACTTCGTCGCCGAGCTGTCCGTCGACGACCTGATCGAGGTGTACCGCCTGCGCGAGCTGCTGGAGGCCGAGGCGATCCGCGCCGCCGTCCCGAAGCTGACCCAGGGGTCGCTGGTTGCGCTGCGGGCGGCGCAGGCTGCCGTCGTGCGCGCCAACCGGTCCCGTGAGGTCGCCGCGATCACCGATGCCAACCGCAGGTTCCACTTCGAGCTGTTCGAGCTGTCCGGGCGGCCGCGGCTGGTGCGTCTGCTGGGCCAGCTCTGGGACTCCACCGACGTGTATCGCACGGTGTACTTCGGCCAACCTGTGAACAGACGGCGGGTCGACGTCGAGCACGAGCGGCAGCTGCGGGCGCTGGAGCTGCGCGACACCGAGGCGGTCGTACGACTTCAGGCCGAGCACCGCGACCACTCCGTCGCCACGGTCCGCGCCGTGATCGAGTCCGGCCTGCTCGTTACCTCGGGTCCGGTCAGGGCTCGAAGTAGCCCGCGAGATCCCCGATCAGGTTGACGCTGCCCTTGAGGTTGTAGAACTCGATGTAACCGTCCGAGCCCACGGGGATCACGGCCAGGTTGGAGGTAGGAGCTGCTCCCGACACGTTCAGGTTCGACACCGTCGGCAACGTCGCCGGGTCACCTGGCCACGCCGTTACGAACGTGCCCTTGGTGGCCCCGACGGCCGTCAGGTTCACGATGACCGCTGTCGCGTCGTTCGGTACTCCGCCGACGCCGGTGACCTTGACCCGCACCGTGCCTGCATCCGTGAGGGGTGCCCGCGGGACCGGCTGTGTCGCACCTCCGGCACAGTTGCCCGTCCCGTAACGGGTGTCGAACAAGCGGCACGGTCCGGTGCTGGCGAAGAACGAACTCACGGTAGGTGCGAAATAGCCCGAGATGTCAGCGATGAGGTTGACGCTGCCGGCAAAGTTGTACAGCGAGATGGAGCCGTTGGCGCCGATAGGTACAACAGCCAGGTTCGGCGTCGGCGTGGTGCTGGCGACGTTGAGATTGGACACGGTCGGGCGGGTCTTCCCGGCCGGCCAGGCTGTCACGTAGGTCCCCTTGGTGGCCCCGACCGCCGTGAGGTTGAGGACCACCGCTGTGGCGGTCGACGGCACCCCGTTGACCCCGGTGACCTTCACGGTCAGCGTCTTGCCAGCGCCCACGGCCGCCTTCGGGACCGTCGGAGGGTTGGTGCAGTTGCCCCCGGTCGACCTGGTGTCGAGCACCCGGCACGGTCCGGTCGGCGTGAAGGTCGACCCCGTGGTCGGTGCGAAGTAGCCGGAGATGTCGGCGATCAGGTTGACCCGGCCTCTCAGGTTGTAGAACGACACGGACCCGTTGGTCCCGATCGGCACCACTGCCAGGTTCGGAGTGGGGTTCGCGTTGTTCACGTTCAGGTTGGAGGCGGTGGGGCGGGCTGATCCCGCCGGCCACGCCGTGATGAATGTCGGCAAGGACGCCGCGACGGCGGTGATGTTCAGCACGACCGCTGTCGCGTTCGCCGGAACCCCCGCGACCCCGGTCACCTTGACCGTCAGCGCGGAGTTGGGCGCGAGTGGCGCCTTGGCGACCTTAGCCGCGCCGGCGCAGGTTCCCGCTCCTGATCGGGTGTCGAACACCCGACAGGGGCCAGCAGCGGTGAACGTCGAGTTCACGGTCCCGGGACCGGACGGGACCTTCATCGAACCGCTCAGGACGGAGTACACGACGTTGCCGAACGGGTCCGTCACCTTGGTCTGATACCGGTAGGTCGCCCCGGGCGTCAGCCCGCTGTCGGCGAACGACATGGTGGGAAGGTTCCAGAACGTCGAGTCCTGCGTCTGGGTGTTGATCTTGGTGGCCGTCCCGCCGGAGTCGACCCGGATCAGGTCGTAGGTCAGCCTGGTGTTGTCCTTGTCCCACGCAGCAGGCCAGGTGACGACAGCTGTTCCGCTCGTGGTCGGAGCAGCTGTGGGGGGGATGACCGAGGACGAGGTCGCCCCCACCTTGTTGGGCGCTTTGTTTGACACGGCGAAGCGTGTCAGCCCTTGCTGGTAAACCCCGTTGACGGCGGTGAACTCCCCTCCCAGCGCGATGTACTGCGTGTTTCCGGTGATGGACCATGCCGCCTGGTGCAGGCCCGTGAAGTTGCCTGGGGTCAGAGTGGGGAACCAGTCCAGCAGCGTGGACTTCGGCTTGCCCGCGTAGTTCCAGCCGCGGTCGTCAGGACCCGTGTTCACCCCATTCACGGCTGTGGTGAACACCGTGGCGAAGTGGTCCAGAAGGGGCGTCGAGTTGGCAAACCCGCCGACCGCCTTGCAGGAGTGGGAGTGCCCGACCTGGTAGAGGAGGCCATCGACCGGCAGGAGGTCGTACGTGTCACCGTTGCAGTCATTGAGGAAAACGATCTTCCCAGTGTCCGGTGCCGCCGCGAAGTTGCCTTCGAACGTTGCGCCGGCGCCGTCGGCCCAGGCACCTCCGTAGATGTTCGTTCCATCGGTGCGCAGCGTGTCGATCCCGCCCTTCGGGCCGGCGGCCCGAATCGTCGCATTCGCTGCCCACGGCAGCGTGGCCCCTGTCGTGGCGTTCAATGACCCCATGCCATAGGCAGGCTTGCCGTTGAGCGTGGTGAACTGACCGCCCACGATCACGCGATCTCCCTTGGGCGCGACCACCATGGACTGCACACTGCTGTTCGCGACGGGTGCCCAGGGGAGCAAGGTCCCGCCGTTCGTGAACGCGGCCAGGTTGGTGCGCAGCTTGCCGCTCGCGGTCTTGAACCAGCCGCCCATGTACACCGTGAAGTTGGTCGGGGCGATGGCCCAGACCCTGGAGTTGAGCGGCGGTGCGAACGAGGTGAGGGTGGCGGCACCGGTGGCCGGATTGATCGCGAACTGCGCGACGTGGGCGCGAGCCTTGCCGTCGACAGTCGTGAAGTCACCACCGACGTAGACGAACCTGCCGTCGGGAGAGGCAGTGATAATGCGTCCGACACCATTGGTCACGTGGTTGAAGGTGTCGACCGGGTTGCCTGTCGTGAGGTCGTAGGCATACAGGTTCGCGAGCTTGCGCGTGGTGCCCGGGACACCGTTGGGCGGTCGGGCCGTACTGAACTGACCGGTTGCGTAGACGATGTTTCCGACCGTCACTTGGCTCCACACCACACCATTGGTCTGCCAGGTGGGAAGCCCATCGGCACTGACCGTCACCGGCGTCACCGGACTGGTGAGCGGAGGGGAGGTGTCCGCAACGGCAACCGGAACGCTCAGACCCAGCAGCACCACGGTCGTTGCCGCCACAGCCGCGATACCCGCCCTGCCGGATCGACCCAGATGGAGCATCACGCGTACACCAGTCCCTCGCTCGAAAAAAACTTCCACCGCTCCCAGATGCACCCGGGACGCCGCCAGCCTGACCAGACGGCCGCCAACCGCATGCCACTGGCGCCGGCCCCTGAATTGAAACATCCAGGCTTCGCTGTGCCCATACCCGGTCCGGGCAGATCTGCCACCACAACCGATTCGTGACCTGACGGTTGACCCCGTTCGCGGCGATGCGCACTTTCCGCGTCCGAGCCATCACTTTGTGTCAGCACGCGCTAGGGCGAGAGGTAACCGGTGATGTCACCGATCAGGTTGACGCTGCCCGCGAAGTTGTACAGGTCGATGTACCCACCATCCCCGACCGGCACCACAGCCAAGTTCGGGGTCGGCGCCGCACTACTCACATTCAGGTTCGACACCGTCGGACGTGGCTGCCCGTCCGGCCACGCGGCCACCCACGTCGGCCTGGTCGCCCCCACCGCCGTCAGGTTCAGCACCACCGCGGTCGCATTCGCCGGAACCCCCG
>JANWJC010000174.1 GCA_025449595.1 Acidobacteriota bacterium
AGGTGGTGGCCTACCGGGGCCCGGAGAACGGCGACCGTGACCATGCCAGCTACGTGCTGCGCAGCGGCTCGGCCAGGTTCGTCCTGGTCGGGCCCGTGCACGCCGGTGCGCCGGCGGCCCTGCGGGTCGCCGAGCACGGCGACGGCGTCATGGACCTCGCGCTCGAGGTGGTCGACGTGCCGCAGGCGCACTCGTACGCGGTCGCCCACGGTGCCACCTCGCTGCAGGACCCGTACGAGATGACCGACGAGCACGGCACGGTGGCGTCGGCGGCGATCGCGACGTACGGCGACACCCGGCACACCCTGATCGACCGGTCGCGCTACGACGGGCCGTACCTTCCCGGCTTCGTCCCGCGGGCCTTCGCGGTCGGGGGCGACGGCGGTCCGGGCCGGTTCTTCCAGGCGATCGACCACTGCGTCGGCAACGTGGAGCTGGGCCGGATGGATGAGTGGGTGAACTTCTACCACCACGTCATGGGGTTCACGAACATGGCCGAGTTCATCGGTGACGACATCGCCACGGACTACTCCGCGCTGATGAGCAAGGTCGTCGCGGACGGCTCCCGCAAGGTGAAGTTCCCGCTCAACGAGCCTGCTGTCGCCAAGAAGCGCAGCCAGATCGACGAGTACCTCGAGTTCTACGGCGGCCCCGGCGTCCAGCACGTCGCGCTGGCCACCGGCGACATCATCAGCACCGTCGACCGGATGCGTGCGGCGGGCGTGGAGTTCCTCGCGACCCCTGACTCCTACTACGACGACCCGTCGCTGCGCGAGCGCATCGGCCAGGTACGGGTCCCCGTGGAGGAGCTGAAGGCGCGCCGCATCCTGGTCGACCGCGACGAGGACGGCTACCTCCTGCAGATCTTCACCAAGCCGGTGCAGGACCGCCCGACCGTGTTCTTCGAGCTGATCGAGCGGCACGGCTCCCTCGGCTTCGGCAAGGGCAACTTCAAGGCCCTCTTCGAGGCGATCGAGCGCGAGCAGGAGTCCCGCGGCAACCTCTGACTTCTCCCCTCTGGGATGAAGTCCCCTACTACTCGCTTCGCTCGTAGCGGGGGCCCAGCTTGCGGTGCGCTAGACGCACCGCGAGCGCCCCACCGGGCCACGAGGCCCGCCGCCGGCCCTGACTTGCAATGATCTGCCCATGACGATGGCTGCGGGCTGGTACCCCGACCCGTTCTCCAACGCCGCCTACCTGCGCTGGTGGGACGGTACGGCCTGGACCTCGCAGACCCGGCTGGCGCCGGCGGCCCAGGCGCCGCTCCAGGCGCCCCCGCAGCCGGTCGCGCCGCAGGCGGCCCCGTACCAAGGTCCTTACGGTGCGCCCTATCCCGGGCCGTACGCCACCCGCCCGGCGGCGCCGTTCCCGCTCGCGTCGTGGGGGCTGCGCCTGGTGGCGTGGCTGATCGACAGCTTCATCATCGGTCTGATCATGGTCCCGTTGTACGTCGTGACCCTGTGGTCGGCATTCACGGACCTGATCAACGCGATCCCCACCGACGGGTCCGACGTGCCACAGGCCGCGATGGTGGCGTTCCAGGAGCGGGTCCTCGCCGTCAGCCTCGGGCTCGCGCTCGTCGGTGCAGCAGTGAGCTTCCTGTACCTGGTCCCGCAGAACGTGAGGTACGGACGGACCCTCGGCAAGCGCGTGGTCGGCATCAGGGTCCGGATGCTGGCCGAGGACCGCAACCCGGGGTGGAAGGCGGCCACGATCAGGTGGGCCGTCTACGCGGTCGGAGCATTCGTGGCCAGCGGGCTCTTCGTCCTCATCGACTGCCTGTGGCCGCTTTGGGACAAGCCCTGG
This sequence comes from Acidobacteriota bacterium, assembly GCA_025449595.1. Taxonomy (GTDB): domain Bacteria; phylum Actinomycetota; class Actinomycetes; order S36-B12; family CAIYMF01; genus JAFIHG01. The sequence goes on from JANWJC010000174.1 coordinate 1,807, forward strand.
CAACAGGCCTTGCACGACAAGGCCGCCGGCACCGTGGTGGTTCCGTACACCCGGCACTAGCGCGCGGACGGCACTCACGCCGGGGGGACTCGCGTCAGGTGCGCGCCGGACGGATCGTCCCGACGAGCTCGCCGAGCCCGATCGGTACGCCGCCCATACCCGTTGCGGTGGCACGGATCGTGACGGTGTCGCCGTCCTCGAGGAAGGTCACGGCCCCGATCCCCTCTGCCATCAGCGGCGCCGTGCCACCCCAGCTGAGCTCGAGCAGCGAGCCGCGCTGATCGGGCACCGGCCCGCTCACGGTGCCGGACGCGAAGAGGTCGCCGGTTCGCAGCGAGGCCCCGTTGACCGTCAGGTGCGCGAGCTGCTGCCCTGGCGTCCAGTACATCCCGGCGAACTCGGGGCGCGACAACACGCACGTACGGCCGCCCCGCGTCAGCGACAGCTCGAGGTGCAGGTCCAGCGCCCAGGGATCGGTGTCGTGCAGGTACGGCAGCACAGCGGGATCCTGCGCCGGCGGTGCCACGCGGGCCGGGGCGAGCGCGGCCAGCGGGGTGACCCAGCCCGAGACCGAGGTGGCGAAGCTCTTGCCCAGGAACGGTCCCAGCGGCACGTACTCCCAGGCCTGGATGTCGCGGGCGGACCAGTCGTTGACCAGCACGACCCCGAAGACGTGGTCGGTGAACTGCGCCGCGGTGACGGGTACGGACAGCCGCGACGGGGTCCCGACGACGAAGCCGACCTCGACCTCCACGTCCAGTCGCCGGGACGGTCCGAACGTAGGCGTCGAGCCCGGCGCCTTCTGCTGGCCGCTGGGCCGGACGATGTCGGTGCCACTGACGATCACGGTCCCGGCGCGCCCGTGGTAGCCGATGGGCAGGTGCTTCCAGTTCGCCGGCAACGCCGCGGCGTCCGGCCGGAAGATGTGACCGACGTTCGTCGCGTGGTGCTCGGAGGAGTAGAAGTCGACGTAGTCGGCGACCGTGAACGCGAGCAGCTGCCGGGCATTGGCAACCGGCCGCAGGTGCGGGCGTACGGCCTGCTCCTGCGCTGGGTCCTGCAGCAGCGCGGTCACGCGGTCGCGTACCTGCGCCCACACCGCCGGCCCGGCTGCCAGCAGCGGGTCGAGGGTGCCGTGGTCGAAGAGTCCGAGCTCTCGCAGGTCGTCAATGCCGGACAGCACGAGCGCGTGGTCACCGATGGCGACACATGCCAACGGCCCTTCCTCGCCCCAGGCGAGTACCCCATATGGTAGGTGCTGCAACGGGAATGGGGATCCGTCCGGAACGTCGACCCAAGTGTGTGCTGTCATTGTGCGTCCTCGAGCAGGCCCAGGGACACCAGGTCGCCGATCGGCTCTTGCAGGCTGCACGTGCCGAACGAGGTGAAGGCGGCGCGCACCGTCGCGGGGCGACAGCGGCGCAGCGGTTCCAGGACGACGCCGGCATCGGTTGCTGCCAGAACCGCCGCCAGGTCCTCCTCGCCCGCACCCTCGCAGGCAAGGGCGGTCGCCGCCAGCGCGTTCAGGAACCCGTGCTGCGCCAGCCCGGTCGCCGCGTCCGCGTGCGGCAGCGCGCGGTGCAGACCGGCCGTCAGCTTGAACGGGACGCGTCGCTCGACTGCCGCCGCGATCTGGCTGGCCAGCTCTGCCGGGGACGGGATGTCGGCCTCGGTCGGTCCTCCGGTGCGGAACTTGGCTCGTTCGGCGCCGTCCTGCGCCAGGACGTCCAGGGCGCCCTGCCACCCCGGCACGCGTGGGATCTCGACGGCAGTCGGGAATGAGAAGTTCAACGCCTCCAGCACATGTCGGGTGAACACGGTCGGGTCGCCGTCTCGTGGCAGCGCGATCTCCAGCCCGAGGACCCGGACCCGTTCGTCGTCGGTCAACAGGTGCTGGGCCTGCTCGACGCCGAGCACCCCGCCGTCCGCGAGCAGGACGACGGGCATCGGGTCCGCGCTCGAACCCAGTGACTCCAGCAGCTGCGGGACCCGTGACGTCGGGCACAGGAACGGGCCGACCAGATCGACGTAGGAAGTCCGCGTGATCACCTGGTGGGCCCTGACGGCGTCGGGCATGGGGGCGCTGCCCGGGGGGAACAGGGCAGCGTCGTCGAACAGCTCGGTGGCCAGGGCGCGCCAGTGGTCGAGGTCGACCGGGGGGCTTGACACGGTGGTCACCGTAACGGACCGTTCTATGACAGGACAGGTGAGGCCGGTTATCGGACGCAAGCCGTACGGCCACCACAGGGTGCCGCCGTGGTGCCAGGGGAGGGTGACATGCCGTACTACCGCAGCGTCGGGGAGATCCCGCCCAAGCGTCACACCCAGTTCCGTCGTCCCGACGGCGGGCTGTACGCCGAGGAGCTGATGGGCGTCGAGGGGTTCCACAGCGAGTCCGCGCTGCTCTACCACCGGCACCTGCCGACAGCGATCGTCGATGCCGTCGCGGTGCCGGAGTCGGTGGATGACCTGACTGCAAACAGCCCTTTGCTGCCAAGGCATCTGCGCACACACGAGCTGGGCACCGCCGGACAGGACTTCGTCTCGGGGCGCTCGGTCCTCATGGGCAACGGGGACGTGCGCATCGCGTACGCGGTCGTGAGCGAGCCCGGTCCGCTCTACCGCAACGCCATCGGTGACGAGGTCCTCTTCGTCGAGTCGGGCACGGGCCGGCTCGAGACCTTGTTCGGGGTGCTCGACCTCGTGCCGGGTGACTACGCCGTGGTCCCCACGTCGACGACCCACCGAGTAGTGCCTACGTCCCTGGATCCGTTGCGGTTGCTGATGATCGAGGCGACCGGCCACATCGCCCCGCCGCGGCGGTACCTGTCTGCGCGGGGTCAGCTGCTGGAGCACTCGCCCTACTGCGAGCGCGACCTGCACGGGCCGGCGGAACCGTTCCTCGTCGAGGCCGAGGACGTCGATGTGCTGGTGCGTTCCCGGCAGGGGATGACGCGGTACACCTACGCGAACCATCCCTTCGACGTCATCGGCTGGGACGGTTGCCTGTATCCCTACATCTACTCGATCCACGACTTCGAGCCGATCACCGGGCGGCTGCACCAGCCCCCGCCGGTGCACCAGACCTTCGAGGGACCGAACTTCGTGGTCTGCTCGTTCGTCCCCCGCCTCTTCGACTACCACCCGCTGTCGATCCCGGCGCCGTACAACCACGCCAACGTCGACAGCGACGAGATGATCTTCTACTGCGCCGGGGACTTCATGAGCCGCAAGGGTGCCGGGATCGCGCAGGGCTCGATCTCGCTGCACCCGGCCGGGTTCATCCACGGTCCGCAGCCAGGTTCGGTGGAGGCCTCGATCGGGGCCCACGCCACCGAGGAGCTGGCCGTCATGGTCGACACGTTCCGGCCGCTGGACCTTGGTGCGGCGGCACGGCAGTGCGAGGACCCCGGGTACGCATGGACCTGGAGCGGTCGCGGCCCGGCCAGCTGAGAGCCCGGCCCAGCCGCCCTGACCGGCGGCGTTCGTTCCACCGGGGCCAGTGGTCCTGCCGACCTCCGGCCGACCGTCCGGATAGCGGCGCGGCGGGGTCGGAACCTCTCGCGCGTTCCGACCGGATTACGGACGAAATCCGGCAAATCGGACAACCCGGCCGACGGGGGGCTCAGGACCACGCAGGATCTGCCGAAGCAATTTGGGTATGGCCCACCGACCGCGGCGGGGCCCCGGGTCGTGTTCGCAGGGCCGGGGCGTACGACAAGTCGTGGCTGCCCGCTCGCGGGCGCCGCAGGACCTCCAGGAGCCTGGCACGCATGCATCCTTTCGCCCGATCCGTCTCTGCGACCTCCCACCGCCGGCGCCGCTTGGCCGCGCTCGTCGCGACCCCGGTCGCAGCCATGGCCCTGACATTGCTGCCGGCCCTCAACGCCGACGCGGCGCCGGAGCCGGCTCCGGCGAAGATCATGTCCGGGTGGATGCCGTACTGGACCACGTCGTCATCGCTGGCGACCATCACCGCGAACAAGGCTCTCTACAGCGAGGTCTCGCCATTCTGGTACATGCTCACCTGGAGCGCGGCCGGCGGCAGCTCGATCTACCAGCAGGTCAGCAACAGCTCCAAGGCCACAGCCAAGGCCACGCTGAGCTCCCTCGGGGTGGCGGCCTGGCCGACCCTGACCGACGGGATGCCCGCCCGACGGCTCTCCGCGATCATGCAGGTCACCGCGACCCGCAAGAAGCTGGTCTCGCAGCTGGTGAGTCTCGCGGTCACCGAGAAGTACCAGGGACTGGACCTGGACTTCGAGAAGTTCGCGTTCAGTGACGGCTCGTCCACCTGGGCCGCGACCCGCCCGGCGTGGGTGCAGTTCGTGAAGGAGCTCTCGGCAGGCCTGCACGCCAATGGCAAGAAGCTCTCGGTCACCACACCGCCGTTGTGCAACATGAACAGCACCTGCGGGCCGACGACCGGCTACTGGGTCTATGACTGGAAGGGTGTCGGCGCGTACGCCGACGTCGTGCGGATCATGGCGTACGACTACTCGTGGACCACTCCTGGACCGATCGGCCCGTTCGGCTGGGCCGAGGCCAACGTGAAGTTCGCCGTCTCTCAGATGTCGCCAGGCAAGGTCGAGCTCGGGGTGCCGACGTACGGCCGTGACTGGGTCGCTCGCGACGCCAACAACAAGCTGGTCGTGGTCGGCACCTGCCCGACGAACAAGACGGTCGACTTGGGCAGGCACGAGTTCGACAGCGTCAACGCGCCGAGTGTCCTTGCCGCGCGTGGGCTCACCAGCAAGAACGTGGTGTGGAACAACACCTACAAGGAAAGCACGTTCCGCTACAACAAGTACTACACCGGCACGGTCACGGATCCGAAGACCAAGAAGCCCGTCGCGACAACCTGCCGGGTGGCGCACGAAGCGTGGTACGCGGACTCCCGCGCCGTCGTGGCCCGCGCCGGACTGGTCGGCAAGTACAAGATCCGTGGCATCACGACGTGGACCATCGGTGGCGAGGACCCGGCGCAGTGGGCTCCGCTGACCGCGTACGCACGGTCGCTGGCCGCGACCAGGACCGGCCAGTCGCTGCCACCGGTCGTCAGCACAACGGTCGCCGCGACGGTTCACTATGGTGCCGCCACGACCGTCACGGCCGTCGCGGCCGCCAAGCCCGCGGGACCGGCGGCGGCGCTGCAGTGGCGTCCGATCGGATCGACAAGATGGTCGACTGTCGCGACCGGGAAGCTCGGCGCGAAGGGTGTCGTGTCCTGGAGCCGGAAGGTCGTGGCCTCGGGTGCTTTCCGGGTCTCCGTCGCCGGGGTAGGTCTCGGCCCGGTGAGGAACGTGAAGGTCATCGCCCGGGCCGTCCCCAGCGTGTCCTCGACTGCACCGCGAGCGGGGACGCTGGTGAGGATGACCGTCGCGATCGCCCCTGCACTCCCCGGCCAGACCGTCTACCTGCAGCTGTGGGTCCCCTCGCGGTGGGTGACGATCGCCACGGCGCGGACCGATGCGCGCGGCCATGCGCACTTCACCAAGATCGGGGGGCGGGCCGGTTCGTTGTACACCTTCCGTGGGGTCGTCGCGAGCTCGGCCAGCATCGTCGGTACGGTCTCACCCCTGATTCGCTTCCGCACCCGCTGA
>JANWJC010000175.1 GCA_025449595.1 Acidobacteriota bacterium
CCTCACGCATCGTGGGTGCTCCTGCTGCGGTATGCCCGCTGTCGTAAGCCAGGTCGTCCGGCGGCCGGGTGCTCCGGTGACCACCAGGTTGTCGCCGCAAGCGTAGGTAGTCCGAGCGACGCCAGGACGCTTGCACGTGAACCACGCGGGTCCGGCAGGTGAACATCCGGCGTGCGGGACGAATGAGACGGGACGTCCGTACGCCGCAGGGGCGTCCTCGGCTCCGGCAACCGCCGAGGGAACCTATCGTTGGCGTCGTGGACATCACCGCGGCGCTCGCCGGTGCGCTGGGCCTTGTCACAGGTGCCGTGGCGGTCGCGGCGTTCTGGTGGTCGGACCGCGTGCAGCGCAGGGACGCCGACGCGCACGAGCTGGTCTCGCCGTCGGTGCCGCTCGTCGAGCCGTGGGCCCGGGTCCTGTCGGTGCTGCCCGGGGCCGCGTTCGTGGTCGGCGCGGACGCCTCGGTCCTGCGCACCTCCAGCCACGCGGTCACGCTCGGCCTCGTCGCGGCCGACCGGGTCGTTGCGCCACAGGTCAGCGCCCTGATCGGGCAGGTCCGGCGCGACGGCGTGATCCGAGAGCTCGACCTCGAGCTGCGTCGGCCGCCGCCGGGCCGGCGGGTTCTGCATGCGCGGGTACGGGTCGCCCCGCTGTCCTCGCAGACCGCGCTCGTGCTCGTCGAGGACCTGTCAGAGGCGCTGCGCGTCGACGAGGTGCGCCGGGACTTCGTCGCGAACGTCAGCCACGAGCTCAAGACGCCGGTGGGTGCCCTCTCCCTGCTGGCCGAGGCGGTTCAGGCCGCCAGCGACGACCCGGCGTCGGTGCAGCACTTCGCGACCCGCATGCAGGCCGAGACGGCCCGGTTGACGAGCCTGGTCAACGACCTCATCGACCTGTCGCGGCTGCAGAGCGCGCCCAGCACGACCCCGGCACCGTTGCACGTCTCGCGGGTGGTGGCCGACGCGCTGGACGCCACCCGACAGCTGGCGCAGGCGCGCCTGATCGACGTGGTCGTGGGAGGGGCGCTGGACGCCGAGGTCACCGGTGACGAGACACAGCTGGTGATGGCACTGCGCAACCTGCTCACCAACGCGATCGCCTACTCCCCGCCCAGCACGAAGGTCGTCGTCTCGACCCGCGTCGTCCACGACGGGGACGACGACGGCGGCGACGTGGTCGAGATCTCCGTGACCGACCAGGGGATCGGGATCCCGACAGCTGAGCAGGGTCGGATCTTCGAGCGGTTCTACCGCGTGGACCCCGCCCGGACCCGGCTGACCGGCGGGACCGGGCTCGGGCTCGCCATCGTCAAGCACGTCTGTGCGAACCACGGCGGCGAGTGCACGGTCTGGTCGGTCGAGGGCGAGGGGTCGACCTTCACCCTGCGCCTGCCCGGTCGTGGCTCTCGGGCCCCCGCCGACCCTGTTGCTGCCGCGGCCGGCGCTGCCGAGGTCGTCGCGGTCCCGACGTACCCCGCACCACCGGTTCCGGCCCACCGGACGCCGCAGAAGCAAGGAGTGCTGTGACCCGGGTCCTGGTGGTCGAGGACGAGCCGTCGTTCTCCGACGCGCTCGCGTACATGCTGGGCAAGGAGGGGTTCGAGGTCGGCGTCGCCGCCACCGGCCCGGACGCGGTGGTCCTCTTCGACCAGGCCGGCGCCGACCTGGTCCTGCTGGACCTGATGCTGCCCGGGATGTCCGGGACCGAGGTCTGCCGCGCGCTGCGCCAGCGCTCGTCGGTCCCGATCATCATGGTCACCGCGAAGGACAGCGAGATCGACAAGGTCGTCGGACTCGAGCTCGGGGCCGACGACTACGTGACCAAGCCCTACAGCTCCCGTGAGCTCGTCGCTCGGGTACGCGCCGTGCTACGACGGCACACCGAGCCCGAGGAGCAGCTGGCCCCGATCCTGCAGGCCGGCCCAGTACGGATGGACGTGGAACGTCACACCGTCGCGGTCGACGGCGTGGGGATCTCGCTGCCGCTGAAGGAGTTCGAGCTGCTCGAGCTGTTCCTGCGCAACGCCGGCAGGGTGCTCACCCGCGGGCTGCTGATCGACCGGATCTGGGGCTCGGACTACGTCGGGGACGGCAAGACGCTCGACGTCCACGTGAAGCGGCTCCGCGCCAAGGTGGAACCGGACCCCGCGACGCCCGTGCACCTGCTGACCGTTCGAGGCCTCGGCTACAAGTACGAGCCGTAGCCGCCTCGGCGGTCGCGGAGGCGATGCTCAGCTGGCGGACGGCGACGGTGCCGGCAGCGGCGCCAGCCCGGCGTAGTTGCCGACCGGCAGGACCGCGAGGACGTCGACGGTTGCAGATCCGGCGGTCGCGTACGTGATCGTGACGGGGGTGAACGACCCCGCCGGAGTGGTGATGCCGCTCAGGTCGATGTGGGTGATCCCGTCGTACCCGAACTGCCGGCTGAACCGTGCGGGCAGCACGATCGTGGCGGCCGGGCTCCCGCCGTCGATCAGCGTGACCTGTGGGGTCGAGCCGCCCACGGTGATCCCGGTGATCGCGTCGTCCGTGGTCCCGGAGTTGACCACCGTGCCCACGAGGGTGGCGGTTCCGGGGGCGGCGCCGACCACCAGCGTCAGCCCTCGGGCCGCGAGGTCACCGGTCGTGACCGAGGCGCCGTTCCCCGACGGTGGCTGGTGGTTGGTGAGGGCCTCGGCACCGACGGCGCAACCACCCAGGGTCAACGCGGCGGCGAGCTGGACGGCGACGACTGCGACGAGGCGGCGGTGGCTCGGCACGGACGCTCCAGAGGACGGGGCACACGAGGTGGCGGTCGGCTGACGACGTGCAGGTGACGGCGTGCTGACGGGGGGAGGCCCCGCGGGCCGCAGCCTAGCGGTCACCGCTGCGGTCAGGGGCACTCGGGCCGGGTATCGTGACGGGCGCTCGGTGCCGGCGCGGGCCGGTCCGCGGCAGGGATCTGGCCACCCCCGGAGCCTGCCTGTGGACAGTTCGTCCACAACGCCCTGACCTGCGACAACACTTATCAAGATCAGAAAGACGTGGTATCCTAGGTGCCGAATCCCTAGGAGTTCCGTATGACTTTCACTGTGGGCGACACGGTCGTCTACCCCCACCACGGTGCTGCCAAGATCGAAGCCGTCGAGAAGCGGACCGTCAAGGGTGTGGAGCGCGACTATCTCGTGCTGCGAGTCGCCCAGGGTGACCTCACCGTCCGGGTGCCCTCGGACAACGTCGACCTCGTCGGTGTCCGCGATGTCGTCGACCAGGCGGGTCTGGACCGCGTCTTCGACGTGCTTCGTCAGCCCTACACCGAGGAGCCGACCAACTGGTCGCGGCGCTACAAGGCCAACCTCGAGAAGCTGGCCTCCGGTGATGTGATCAAGGTGGCCGAGGTCGTACGCGACCTGTGGCGCCGCGAGCGCGAGCGTGGCCTGTCCGCTGGGGAGAAGCGGATGCTGGCCAAGGCGCGCCAGATCCTCGTGTCCGAGCTCGCACTTGCCGAGAAGACGAATGAGGACAAAGCAGAGGCGATCCTCGACGAGGTTCTCGCCTCCTGATCGGCACGCCTCCGGGTGCGCAGGTCTGCGTACCCGGAGGTGAGTCATGGCTCCACGAATCACGCGTGTGCCCAGCATCGCGCTGGAGGCGCTGCGCCTGCTCGTCGTCATGTTCGGCGCGGGCCTCGGCTTCGAGGTGGCCAAGCGCCTCGGCGCCCTGCCCAGCGACAGCCTGCTCGGATCGGTCAGCGGCCTCTGGCTCGGCGCGATCGTGGGCGCGATGGTCGGCTACGTGTTGGGCGGGATCGTCGCCCGGCTCACACTGCGCTCCCTGGACCGCGGCGAGAAGGCCCTGGACGGACTGCAGCCCGAGCAGGTCGTCGCCGGCACGATCGGCGCCGTCATCGGGGCGGTCTTCGCAGCCATCCTGGTGTGGCCGGTGTTCCTGTTCGGGCCACCCCTGGTCGTCGTACCCACGTTCGCGTTCCTGGTGGTCGTGTCGAGCCTGTTCGGGTTCCGGGTGGGCCGTACCCGCAAGGACGCCGTGCTCGGTGCGGTCGGCAGCCGCGGCGGGCTGGCACCGCGGGCGATCTCCGTGTCCACCCTGCCCCGCATCATCGACACCTCGGTCGCGATCGACGGGCGGATCCTGGACGTCGTACGGTCCGGGTTCCTGCACGGCCGGTTCCTCGTCCCTCAGCCGGTCATCGACGAGCTGCAGTCGATGTCGGACGCGTCCGACGAGCACCGCCGGGTCAAGGGCCGGCGCGGCATGGAGGTCCTCGAGACCTTGCGCCGCGAGCAGGGCGTGGAGCTCACGGCTCTGGACGACGAGGCGCCCGGGGTCGTCGAGGTCGACGCGAAGCTGGTCCGGATGTGCCTGGACCGCGGGGTGGCGCTGCTCACCCTCGACACGAACCTGGCGCGGGCGGCATCGCTGGGCGGCGTACGCGTCCTGAACCTGCACCAGCTCGCGCTCGCACTGCGCCCGCCGGTGGTCGTGGGGGACGATGTGATCGTGCACCTGCTCAAGGCCGGCAAGGAGTCCGGCCAGGCCGTCGGCTACCTCGATGACGGCACGATGGTCGTGGCCGAGGGCGCGCGGGAGCGGATCGGGCACGAGATCGCGGTCGTCGTGACGAGTGTGCTCACCACCGCGAACGGCCGGATGGTCTTCGCGCGTCCGGCGGGGGTCCCTATGGGCGCCCGCCGGTGAGCCGTACTGCTGCGATCGTCCCGGCTGCCGGGCGCGGTGAGCGGCTCGGCCCCGGAGCGCCGAAAGCACTGCGTACCGTCGGGGGTGTCCCCATGCTCGTGCACGCCGTCCGCGCCCTGGCGACCGCCCGTGGCGTCGATCTCGTCGTCGTCGCAGCACCGCCCGACGGTGTCGAGCAGGTACGGACCCTCCTCGCCTCGCACGCGCTCGACGAGCCCGCGGTGGGGCGTTCGGCTGCCGCCGTCGTGGTTGCCGGCGGAGACACCCGCCAGGCCTCCGTCGCCGCGGCTCTGGCATCGCTGCCGGACGATGTCGACGTCGTGCTGGTGCACGACGCCGCTCGGCCTCTCGCGCCGGAGTCGTTGGTGTGTTCGGTGGTCGCCGCGGTTCGCGCGGGCTCACCTGCTGTTGTCCCTGGTGTGTCGGTCACCGACACGGTGAAGCGGGTGGGTGCGACAGGTGTCGTGGTCGAGACGTTGGACCGGACCGTGCTGCGTTCGGTGCAGACCCCGCAGGGCTTCGCGCGGTCGGTGCTGGCGGCGGCGCACGCGGCGGCGGACCCGGCGACCTCTGCGACCGATGACGCCGGACTTGTGGAAGCCTCCGGGGTGACCGTGTCCGTCATCGCCGGTGATGAGGAGGCCTTCAAGGTGACTCGTCCGATCGACCTCGTCCTGGCCGAGGCGGTCCTGGCCCGACGCAGGGCCGCCGGTGTCGTGGGCTGAGGGACTGCCCCGGGTGGGCACCGGGGTCGACGTCCACCCGTTCCAGGACGGCCGCGAGCTGTGGCTGGCCGGGCTGTTCTGGCCCGGGGAGACGGGGCTTTCCGGCCATTCCGACGGCGACGTCGTGGCGCACGCGGCGTGTGACGCACTGCTCTCCGCCGCCGGGCTCGGTGACCTCGGTTCGGTGTTCGGAACCGATCGGCCCGA
>JANWJC010000176.1 GCA_025449595.1 Acidobacteriota bacterium
GGCGGGCTCACCGGGTCCGCGGCAGCGAGCAGCGCTGCGACCACGCCGCCGATCGCCAGACCGACGAGGGTGCCGGCGCCGACCACCACGGCTGTGATCACAGCGGTGAGCCGTACGACGGCAGCCCGGCCGGCGCCGCGACGGCGAATCAGTCCGGTGAGTGCGGCGTGCTCCCGCCGCAGCCCGGCCGCCGCCACGAACGTCAGGCCCAGCACCAGCACCGCCCCGGCGCCGCCGAGGACCGCGAGCCGCCCGGTGGAGAGGGCGGCCCGGGAGTCCTCCCGCGAGAGGGCGTCGTCCGGGACGGTCAGCACGAACGCCTGCACCGACAGCGCGAGGTCGTCGGACACCTGGCGGGACAGCGCGGTGTACGACGGAACCCCCATCACCGCGATGCGCTTCGGGTCCGGAGCGGCCACCCACCCGCTGCCGCGGGGGAACAACGTCAACGACTGCAACCGTTCCGTCGCGTCAGCACCATCGGCGAGCAGCAGCGGAACCGTCTCGCCGGGGTCGAAGGTGCCCGACAGCAGCAACGGGTCCGTACGGACCGCCGTGCCGACGACGACGACGCCGAGCGAGGGGTCGAGCGTGGGCGCGGGCCCGGGCCCGGTCATGAGCACCTCGCACCGTCGCTGGGTGCACGGGACAGGTAGCCGACCGCTGGTGAGCCGTACCGCATCGGCGAGCTGGTCGGCCGCTCCCAGCCGGTAGGACTGCCCACGGCCGTCGCTGAGCTCGCCGAACAGCATCTCGTGGCGCGCCGGTGCGCTCGTCAGCCTGGCCAGCTGCCCGCGTACGAGCGCATCGTTCGCCGCCTGCCGGGCCGGGTCCTGGGTCCCCCCGTAGGAGATGGTGAGGCTGCGCTGGCCGGCTGGCAGCGCGTCGATCGCGGCGACGAGGGTGCGGCCGGCCACCAGGGTGGCTGATGCCCGCGCCACCACCGGCAGTGTCACTGCGAGCGCGATCCCCAGTGCCAGCACCGTGTATCGGGCGGGGCGGTGGCGCAGCTGCGCCAGTGCCAGCTCGCCGCCCACTGCCATCCCGACTCCCTGCCGCACCTCGGTAACTAACCAGTTCAGATCCTGATGTGGTTAGGGTAGAGCAATCGGGGCGGGGAGGGGATGACGATGGCGAACCATCTCGTCTCCGGCCTGCTGGTGCCCGACGCGGTGTCCGGTCACCTGGCTCTGGAGCTCGCGAACACCCGCGCCGGCTGGGGTTCGGCGTCCCCGCGCGAGTACCTCGTGTCGTACGACGCCCTCGTGGTCTGGGCCGGCGACGTCGGGCACCTCACAGCGGCCGAGACGACCGCGCTGCGAAGGCTCGCCGCAAGGTCACCACGTCCAGCCGACCGCGTCCTGCGAAATGCTCTGGCGCTGCGCGAGACGGTCTACCGGCTGCTCGCCGCGCCGGCCGCTGCCGCAGATCCCGCGGCGCCGGCAGCTCGTCCCGGACCGGCCGGCGCCGACCTGGCTTCGTTGCACGGTGTGGCGGCGCGGGCGTACCGCTCCTCCAGGCTGGTGGTGCTCTCGGACGGCAGGGTGCTGCCGGACGGTGGCGACGAGGTGACATCCGGGCTGGCCCTGCCGCTGCACCGGTCCGCCCTGGCCGCGGCGCAGCTGCTGGCCGCGGGGGACGGCGGGCACGTCTTCGCCTGTGCCGGCCGCGGCTGCGGCTGGCTGTTCCTGGACCGGGCCCACCGTCGCCGCTGGTGCATCATGGCGATCTGCGGCAACCGCGCCAAGGCCCGGGAGTTCGCCGCCCGCACCCGTACCCGTGCCGGCAGCCTGGACCGTCCCGGGCCCCCGCCCCACGATTCCTAGCCGGGTGCCCGGCGTCGGCGGGTTCGCCTCGCACTCCTACGCTCTGCCGCCAGAGGCCTGTGAGCCATCCGGGTCAGAACTGTGTGGAGGTTCCCTTGAGCCAGGCAGCAGCGAGCGAGGCGGCGGACACGGTGTTCGTCGGCGGGCGCACGTTCACCGCTGGGGACACCACCTCGCGACGGCAGGGTGTTGCTGTCAGGGCAGGACGGATCCATGCCGTCGACACCGACGAGCGGATCCGCGAGCTCATCGGTCCGGCCACCGAGGTCGTCGACCTCGGCGGTGGCCTGCTGGTGCCAGGCTTCCAGGACGCCCATGTGCACCCGGTGATGGCCGGGATCGACCTGCTGCGATGCGACCTGCACCACTGCCGTTCCGCCGGCGAGGTGCTCGAGACCATCGGGGCGTACGCCTCAGCGCACCCTGACCTGCCCTGGATCGTCGGGGCCGGCTGGGCGATGGCGCACTTCCCGGGCGGTACGCCCACACGCCAGGCGTTGGACTCCGTCGTGGCCGACCGCCCGGCGTACTTCCCGAACGCGGACGGTCACAGCACCTGGGTCAACACGACCGCTCTGGCACGAGCCGGGATGACTGCGAGCACACCGGACCCGGTGGACGGACGGATCGAGCGGGAACCGGACGGCTTCCCCGCCGGCACCCTGCACGAGGGAGCCGACGCCATGGTGGCCGGACTGCTCCCGCAGGTCGACGCCGACGGTCAGCTGGCCGGTCTGCGCGCCGCCCAGGACCTGCTGTTCTCGCTGGGCATCACCAGCTGGCAGGACGCCGCCGTCGGGGAGATGTTCGGGCAGGACGACCTCCTGCCGGTATACCTCCGGGCGGCCGCGTCGGGTGAGCTGCGGGCCCGGGTCGTGGGTTCGCTGTGGTGGGACCGGAGCCGAAGCGCCGAGCAGATCCCGGACCTTGTGGAGCGCCGCGGTGCCGGGAGCTACGGCCGGTTCCGTCCGACGACCATCAAGATCATGCAGGACGGGGTCGTCGAGAGCCAGACGGCTGGGATGCTCGAGCCGTACCTCGACGGCTGCGGCTGCCACACCGAGAACTCCGGGCTGAGCTTCGTGGACCCCGTCGGGCTGCGCCAGTACGTCACCGAGCTGGACGCCGCCGGGTTCCAGGTGCACTTCCACGCACTGGGAGACCGAGCCGTGCGCGAAGCACTCGACGCACTCGCGTCCGCCCGCGCGGCCAACGGCCCGACGGACGGACGGCATCACCTGGCGCACCTGCAGGTGGTGCACCCGGACGACGTCGTACGGTTCGCCGGGCTCGATGCCACCGCGAACATCCAGGCGCTGTGGGCCGCTCACGAGCCGCAGATGGACGAGCTGACGATCCCGTTCCTCGGGGAGCAGCGATCGGCATGGCAGTACCCGTTCGCGGACCTCGCCCGCGCCGGTGCGCGCCTGGCTGCCGGCAGCGACTGGTCGGTCAGCAGCGCCGACCCGCTCGACGGCATCCACGTGGCAGTGAATCGTCGGAACCCGGGTGAGGAGGGCCAAGAGGCGTTCTACCAGAATAACAGTCTGACCCTTGCCGCTGCTCTGACCGCCTACACGGCGGGCTCCGCGCGGGTCAACCACCAGGACGACGTGACGGGCCGACTGCGCCCGGGGATGTACGCCGACCTCGCAGTGCTCGACCGCGATCCATTTGCGGGCCCGCCCGAGGCCATCCACGAGGCCACGGTGATGGCCACCTACGTCGAGGGCGAACACGTCTTCGGCCTCGACCTCAGCGACCGCACGGCCTGACGCCCGACGGCGTCCCCTCGTGACGCAGGAACGTCGGCGAACCCGGCTCGGTCGATCGGGGACGGCTGCGCCCGCGTGAGAGACTCGCCGACGTGACTGCGACGATTCTGGACGGCAAGGCGACGGCGAGCGCGATCAAGGCGGAGCTCGCCGAGCGGGTGAGCAAGCTCGTGGGGCTTGGCGTACGGCCCGGCCTGGGCACGATCCTGGTCGGTGACGATCCCGGCAGCCAGATCTATGTCGCCGGAAAGCACCGGGACTGCGCCGAGGTCGGGATCGCCTCGATCCGCGTCGACCTGCCGGCCGATGCCACCCAGGGGCAGGTCGAGGACGCCGTCAGCTCCCTGAACGCGGACCCCGCCTGCACCGGCTACATCGTGCAGCTCCCGCTCCCGAAGGGCCTGGACGCGAACGCCGCACTCGAGCTGATGGACCCGTCCAAGGATGCCGACGGGCTGCACCCGATGAACCTGGGCCGGCTCGTGCTCGGCGCCGCCGCGCCACTTCCTTGTACGCCGCGCGGCATCGTGGAGCTGCTCCGCCGATATGACGTCCCGATCGCCGGTGCCGAGGTCGTCGTCATCGGCCGCGGTGTCACAGTGGGTCGCGCGCTCGGGCTGCTGCTCACCCGCAAGTCCGAGAACGCCACGGTGACGTTGTGCCACACCGGGACGCGCGACCTGGCCGCCCACACCAGGAACGCCGACATCGTGGTTGCCGCAGCAGGGGTGGCGCACCTCGTCACCGCGGACATGGTCAAGCCCGGTGCCGCGGTGCTCGATGTCGGGGTGACCCGTACCGACGCCGGGGTGCTGCAAGGTGACGTTGCGCCCGACGTGCGTGACGTGGCCGGCTTCATCGCTCCGAACCCGGGCGGTGTGGGGCCGATGACGCGGGCGATGCTGATCACCAACGTCGTGGAGTCCGCCGAACGTCTTGTCGCACAGGCACAGAGCCCCACCGCGGGCTGAGCCGGAGTCGGCGAGGTCGCGGTGAACGAGGTCGAGCAGCAGACGCGCCACCGCTTCCGCGAGTGGCCGATCACCCTCGTCCTGTCCGTCGTCGTGGTCTCCCTGGTCATCGTGGCGAACGGTCACTTCCGCCGCGGCTGCGTCCTGCTCGCCGGTGCCGTCGTCCTGGCGTTCTTCCTGCGAGCGCTGCTGCCCTCCCGCGACGCCGGGATGCTGGCGGTCCGCTCCCGCCGGGTGGACGTGGTCGTGCTGGGGGTCCTGGGTCTGGCGGTGAGCGTGCTGTCGCTGTGGGTCCCCCCACCTTCGTGATCGTGCCCAAGAGCGGTAGTCTTACCGAGATATCTTGACGACGAGATAGTTGACCAGATCCACGACCGGGTACGCCCGCCCCCTCCGCACCGGGTTCGGCAGGACTAAGGAGCACGCCATGGCCAGCACCCCCGTCAACGTGACAGTCACCGGCGCTGCCGGACAGATCGGCTACGCGCTGCTGTTCCGCATCGCGGCCGGCCACCTGCTCGGCCCCGACGTCCCGGTCCGGTTGCGGCTGCTGGAGATCACGCCCGCACTGAAGGCCGCCGAGGGCACCGCGATGGAGCTCGACGACTGCGCGTTCCCGCTGCTCGCCGGCATCGAGATCACCGACGATGCCCGGGCTGCGTTCGACGGCGCGAACGTGGCGATGCTGGTCGGGGCCCGGCCCCGTACCGCCGGGATGGAGCGCGGCGACCTGCTCTCCGCCAACGGCGGGATCTTCAAGCCGCAGGGCGAGGCGATCAACGCCGGGGCCGCGTCCGACATCCGCGTTCTCGTGGTCGGGAACCCGGCCAACACCAACGCCTTGATAGCGGCGTCCCACGCCCCGGACGTCCCACGGGAGCGTTTCACCGCCATGATGCGCCTGGACCACAACCGGGCGCTGACCCAGCTGGCTAACAAGACCCGCACCACGGTCAACGACGTCAGCCGGGTCGCGATCTGGGGCAACCACTCCGCGACGCAGTACCCCGACATCACCCACGCCCTCATCCAGGGCAAGCACGCCAGCGCGGTCATCGACGACCAGGCCTGGGTCGAGAACGACTTCATCCCCACCGTCGCCAAGCGCGGTGCGGCCATCATCGAGGCCCGTGGCGCGTCCTCGGCCGCCTCCGCCGCGAACGCGGCCCTGGACCACGTCCACGACTGGGTCAACGGGACCGCGGAGGGGGACTGGGTCTCGGTCGGCATGGCCTCCGACGGCTCGTACGGCGTTCCCGAGGGCCTGATCGCCGGGTTCCCCGCGGTGTCGCGCGACGGCGCCTGGCAGATCGTGCCGGACCTGACGATCGATGACTTCTCCCGCGCCCGGATCGACGCCTCCGTCGCCGAGCTGATCGAGGAGCGCGACGCGGTCGCCTCCCTCGGGCTGATCTGACCCGACCGTACGTCCCGCAGTCACTGACACCACGAAAACCAGGAGTGCCCCGAATGGCGAAGATCAAGGTCGTCAACCCGGTCGTAGAGATCGACGGTGACGAGATGACTCGGATCATCTGGGCGTTCATCAAGGACAAGCTGATCCTGCCGTACCTCGACGTCGAGCTCCTGTACCACGACCTGTCGATCGAGAACCGGGACGCGACCGACGACCAGGTGACCGTCGATGCCGCGCTCGCCATCAAGGAGCACGGCGTCGGCGTGAAGTGCGCGACGATCACGCCGGACGAGGCGCGCGTCGCCGAGTTCGGCCTGAAGAAGATGTGGAAGTCGCCGAACGGCCCTATCCGCAACATCCTCGGCGGCGTCATCTTCCGTGAGCCGATCGTCATGAGCAACGTCCCCCGGCTGGTCCCGGGCTGGACCAAGCCGATCATCATCGGCCGTCACGCGTTCGGCGACCAGTACCGTGCCACCGACCTGGTCATCCCGGGCGAGGGCACGCTGACGCTGACGTACACACCGAAGGACGGCGGAGAGCCGTTGCAGCTCAACGTCTTCGACTTCCCCGGCGGTGGCGTCGCGATGGCGATGTACAACCTGGACGACTCGATCCGCGACTTCGCGCGCGCCTCGCTGCGCTACGGCCTGGACCGTGGCCTGCCGGTCTACCTCTCGACGAAGAACACGATCCTGAAGGCGTACGACGGCAGGTTCAAGGACTTGTTCGCGGAGATCTTCGAGGCCGAGTTCCAGGCCGACTTCGAAGCCGCCGGCATCACGTACGAGCACCGGCTCATCGACGACATGGTCGCCGCCGCTCTGAAGTGGGACGGCGGATACGTGTGGGCCTGCAAGAACTATGACGGCGACGTACAGTCCGACACGGTGGCGCAGGGCTACGGGTCGCTGGGCCTGATGACCTCGGTGCTGATGACCCCGGACGGGCGGACTGTCGAGGCGGAGGCCGCGCACGGCACCGTGACCCGGCACTACCGTCAGCACCAGCAGGGCAAGCCGACCTCCACGAACCCGATCGCGTCGATCTTCGCCTGGACCCAGGGGCTGTCGTACCGCGGCAAGATGGACGGCACCCCCGAGGTGACCAGGTTCGCCGAGACCCTGGAGCGGGTCTGCATCCAGACCGTCGAGAGCGGTCAGATGACCAAGGACCTCGCGCTGCTCATCGGTCCGGACGCGCCGTGGCTGACGACCGAGGAGTTCCTCGACGCGATCGACGCGAACCTGCAGCGCGCAACCGCGAGCGCCTGATCGCAACCGCCTGACTGCGAGCTGCCGACACGGAGCCGGCCGAAACGAAGCCGGCCGAGCCCGCTCACGCTGCTGCGGTGAAGGCGCCGCCGGAGAGGACGGGTACGACGGTGTCCGCGTCGATCGCGGACGCGACCTCGACGTCCTCGGCGAA
>JANWJC010000177.1 GCA_025449595.1 Acidobacteriota bacterium
CCGGCCCAGGTCCCGATGACGCCGCTGACCGACAGGACACCCTTCACGGCGTCGGAGTCGAAGTAGTCCTCGAGCAGGTCGCTGATGCTGGAGGTCATGAGCCGGGTGATGTCGACCGCCTTGCGCTGGTCGACGTCCTTGAACCGGCGCAGCAGCAGCGCCTGGCGGGCCAGGTCGCCGGGCCGGCGTGACCCGAGCTTTGGTGGGATGTCGCCGAGCAGCGGGCCGAGCACCTTGGCCATGCCGTCCAGCCAGTCGTCCCAGCGCTGCATCGCGTCGGCGTCCTTGTCGCTGAACTTCGCGATCTGCGCGCGCCTGGCGACCTTGTCGTCGGGCAGCTGCAGATACCGGCCGTCGGCCCGCGGCGCGAAGTACGGGCCCTGCGGGTAGACGTGGTAGCCATGGCGGACCAGGTCCAGGTCGCGCACCAGGGCCGGCGGCAGCAGGGACACGACGTACGACAGGCTCGTCACGGTGAAGTCGGGCCCGAACGGCTGCTCGCTCACAGCCGCCCCGCCGACGATGTGGCGTCGCTCCAGGACCACGGTGCGCAGCCCCGCCCGGGCCAGGTACGCCGCCGCCACCAGCGCGTTGTGCCCACCCCCGACGATCGCGACATCGTACGGCTGCACCACGTGGAGCTCCTTGCTGTCGACTGAGGCCGCTACTGACTCACCAGTCAGTAAGTATGCGCCATACGGGCCCGAAGGGGAAGCCGCGCCCGCCCGGACTCTCGGCGCACTTGCTGACCGGTCAGTCAGCGTCCGGCCCGTGCCCAGCGAGCGTGGGCCAGGTGACGATTTGATCTCGCTACCGCCTGTCTGTCGAGAACGCGTGCATTTCGAATGACGGTTCAGTACCGTCGGCGCACGCGCCTGAAGCGTTCGTGGGCCGCGACAGCGAGGAGCAACGATGCGATCAGGTGGGCGACTCCGTGCGAGCGCTGGGGCACTGCTGGTGGTGGCGTTCGTCGCCGCCTCGGTGCCGGGTGCGGCACACGCCGCGGACTCGGCGTCTCCGGCGGCCTCGGCCGCTCCGAAGGTGTTGCGCATCGGAACGACGACGGCGATCGACAACCCCAACATCTGGGCCGTCAACTCCACGACGGAATGGGAGGCGCTCAACCTTCAGTACGACATGGTGATGAAGTTCGGCGACACCGACCTGAACGCGGCACCGTCGCTGGCCACCGGCTGCGATCACAGCGCCGACTTCCGCACCTGGACGTGCACCCTGCGCAGCGGGGTGAAGTGGAGCGACGGACAGCCACTGACGTCGAAGGACGTCGCGTTCTCCTACAAGTTCGCCATCGACAAGGGTTTCTCCTTGTTCAGCGGGTACTTCCCTGACGGGACCACCTTCTCGACGCCGAACGACACGACCTTGGTGTGGAAGTCGCCCACGCCGACGAACGGCCCGATGGTCCCGGCGTGGGCGTACGTCGTGCCGGAGCACGTCTGGTCGAAGTACCTCGGCGCGAGCTCCAAGCAGATCACCTCCGCCGACGTCGTCCCGGTTGTCTCTTCGGGGCCCTACCAGATGACGAGCGCGACGCCCGGGCAGAACTGGACGTTCACCCGCAACCCGAACTACTGGGGCACGGCACCGGCCTACGACAAGATCGTGTACCAGCTGTACACCAACCAGGACGCCCTGGTGCAGGCGCTCAAGAACGGCCAGGTCGACATCGCGGACGCACTGGACGGTTCGGTCCTTCCGGCGCTGCAGAAGCTGAGCAACGTCACGGTCAACAAGGTCGTCTCGGACTGGTGGGTCAACCTGGCCTTCAACTTCGGCGGACGCGGACCGGGCCTGCCGGCGTTGCAGAACCTCGACGTCCGCAAGGCGATAGAGATGGCGATCGACAAGCAACAGATCGTGGACAAGGTGTACCCCGGCGCCGCGGCACCGGGGCAGACGATAGTGCGACCGCTGTCGAAGTTCTGGCACCTGACCGTGCCCACGGACAAGGCGATCCCCTACGACCCGGCCGCGGCCAACGCGCTGCTGGATACGGCCGGCTACCGGTTGGGCCCGGACGGCGTGCGGGTCGACCCGAAGTCAGGGCAGCCGCTGGTGATCCGGATGCCGGTGTCCGACGACACAGCAGGCAGCGACGGCGTTGGTCAGCTGGTAGCAGGATTCCTCAAGAAGATCGGCATCACCGTCAAGGTGCAGCCGGTGACCGCCGGGAAGATGTACGACCTACAGCAGTCCGGCGATTTCGACGCCTACATCTGGTACTGGAGCGGAGACCCGGACCCCAACTACCAGCTGTCGGTCTTCACCAGCGACCAGTGCGGCGAGGGGCTCTCGGACGGCTGTTGGAAGAACGCGCAGTACGACACCCTCTTCGCCCAGCAGCAGACGACGTTCGACCAGACGGCACGCAAGGCGATCGTCGACCAGATGCAGCAGCTGGTCTACGACCAGGTCCCGGTCGTCGTCATCGCCTATCCCAACGCCATCGAGGCCTACCGCAACGACCATGTCACGATCGCGGACCGGGTGCCGCAGCCGGACGGCTACATCCTGCCGCAGTACTCGGTAGACGCCCTGCTGAGCGCCCACCCGCCCGCCGGTGACGTCGCGGTCGACTCGTCCCCGGGTCTGTCGGTCTGGGCGTGGTTGTTGGCGGGGCTGGTCATCCTCGGCCTGGTGGTGTTCTTCGTGATTCGCGGGCGGCGGTCCGAGGACGACCTGGATCGTGCCTGACTCAGCAGGTCGCAGCAGGCGACCATGAGGCTGCGGTACGTCGCCCGCAAGGTCGGCTGGTCGTTGCTCACGCTGCTCTTCGTGCTGTCGGCGAACTTCTTCCTGTTCCGCATCCTGCCCGGCGACCCCCTCGCTCTGCTCGCTCGCAGCCAGCGGTTGGCGCCGTCGGCGCTGGCCAAGCAGCGGGCCATCTTCGGCCTCGACCAGCCCCTGCCCTCGCAGTTCGTGACCTACCTGCACGAGACCCTCACGGGCAACCTCGGGGTCTCGATCATCTCCGGGCAGGATGTGGCGAGCCTCGTCGCCTCGCGGATCTGGCCGACCGTGCTGCTCGTCGGAATCGGCACCGGCCTCGCTGCGGTCATCGGGGTGCTCGTGGGCATCAGGGGTGGTTGGAACCGCGGGAGCGGCTTCGACCGCGGCACCCTCTACGGCTCGCTGGTGCTCTACTCGGCCCCGGAGGCGTGGCTGGGGATGTTGCTTCTCATCGCCTTCGCCGGCACGCTCGGCTGGTTCCCGGCCGGCGGCTACTCCAGCGGGACCACGACCGGTCTCGGGCAGGTCGCCGACGTCGCCAACCACCTCGTCCTGCCGGTGGTGACCCTCGCGCTCGGATACGTCGGACAGTTCGTCATCGTGATGCGCTCGTCCATGCTCGAGGTGAAAGAGGCGCCGTACGTCGAGGTGGCCCGCGCCAAGGGCCTCAGCGAACGGGCCGTGCGCCGCGGGCACGTCGTGCCCAACGCCTTCCTGCCCAGCTTCACTCTGATCGTGCTCAGCGTCGGCTTCATCCTCGGCGGCGCGATCGTCATCGAGACGGTCTTCTCCTGGCCGGGGCTGGGCCTGCTCACCTACCAGGCCATCCAGGACCAGGACTATCCAGTGCTCGAGGCTGTCTTCCTGCTGTCCTCGGCGGCCGTCGTCCTCGCCAACCTGGTCGCTGACCTGGCCTATGGCTATCTGGACCCACGGATCGATGAGGTGTGAGATGGCGTTCCCGAGCCCGGTCCGGAGCGCGCGGTCGATGGCGTGGCGACGGCGTCGTACCGCGTTCGCCGACGCCTGGTCCGTCTTCCGGCACAACAAGCAGGCCCTCGCGGGCGCCATCATCTTGCTGGTAGCGGTGGTGATCGCGCTGCTCTCGCCCCTGCTCGTCCCCCCGGACGCGATCGACCCCGCCTCGGCGACGGGGCCGACGTTCGCGCCCCCCTCGCTGGCCTACCCGTTGGGTACGGACAACTTCGGGCGCTCCGTGCTGGCGCTGGTCGTGGTCGGGACCCGGGTCTCTCTGCTCGTCGGGATCGCCGCCACCGTCGGAGCGATCCTGTTCGGTGCGACGATCGGCATCGTCGCCGGCTATTACGGCGGCGGCCCGATCGACCGTTTCCTCAGCACCCTCATCGACTGGTTCCTGGTGATCCCGTGGCTCGTGCTGGCCATCGTCCTGGCGGCCATCTTGGGGCCGACGCTGCTCAACGTCATCGTCGTCATCGCTGTGACTTCGTGGGCGATGGCGGCTCGGATCGTGCGCTCGCAGGCGCTGTCGGTTCGTGAGCAGCCTTACGTCGAACGGGCGAGAGCGCTCGGCGCCAGTGATGCCGCGATCATGGTGCACCACATCTTGCCCAACGTGTTCCCGGTCATCTTCGCCCAGGCGGTGCTGACCGTGGCGATCGCGATCCTCTCCGAGACCACGTTGTCCATCCTGGGTCTGGGAGACCCCTCGTCGATCTCATGGGGGCACATCATCGAAGACGCCTTCAACGGTGGCGCGATGGTGAATGGCTACTGGTGGTGGCTGCTACCTCCGGGCATCTGCATCGTCTTGGTCACCCTCGCCTTCACCATGTGCGGGTATGCGTTCGAGGAGATCCTCGACCCCCGACTTCGCGGACTGGAGAAAACCGGATGACTGCCAACCCGTTCCACGCCGAGGGTCAGTGGGTACGCGCTGCCCTGCACACGCACTCGACCGTGAGCGACGGGACGCTGCAGCCGCACCGGCTCGCGGCGGCGTACGAGGAGGCCGGCTTCGACGTCGTCGCCATCACCGACCACTGGCGCCTGACCGAGGTCGAGCCGACCGACCGCCTGATCACCGTCCCGGCCGCCGAGCTCGGCTTCGACCTCGCCCACCCCAATCACGCCCAGCAGAGTGGGGAGTTCCTCGTCTACGGCATCGACCACCTGCCCGAGGACCCGGGCGGTGACAGGGCCAACTGGATGTTCAACTCCGAGGAGAACTGGGAGGTCCGTACGTTCGCGTCCCTGACCGCCGGCGTGCAGTGGGCCGACGCGATGGGTGCGGTTGTGTACGTCGCGCACCCGTACTGGAACGGCCTGTCGGTCGAAGACCTGCACGCCGCCGAGGGTTTTGCGGGCCTGGAGGTATTCAACGGGTCGGCGCAGCTGGAGTGCGGGCGCGGTGACTCGTCCCCCTGGTGGGACGCGCTGCTAGGTCGCGGCCGACCAATGTTCGGGATCGCGACCGACGACCAGCACTACCCGCTCTTCGAGCTCGGTCTGGCGTGGACGATGCTCAAGGTCCGCGACCGCACCCCGGCCTCGGTGGTCGAGGCGCTGCGCACCGGAGCCGCGTACTTCTCGCACGGCCCCACGATCCACGAGGTCACGGTCGTGGACGGCGGCGTCGAGGTCGCCTGCTCACCGGCCCGCAACATCGTGCTGCACCGTGACGTCGAGTACGGCACCAGCGTGTCGGTGGGTCGCGGCGGACGCCGCCAGGGTCGCGTCCTGGCGCTCAGCGAGACCGGGCTCATCACCCGCGCCCTGCTCGACGATCCCGACGGCGCCGCGATGTATCGCCGCATCACGGTCACCGACGCCACCGGGGCACGTGCCTGGACCAACCCGTTCTGACCAGGCCCAGCCCGGCTCTTCAGGTCGTGGCGTGGGTGGCGGCCACGAGGTGGCACGCGGTGGCGTGCGGGCCGGCCCCGTGCAGGATCGGCAGCGGGACCGTACGGCACTTGTCGGCGACACCTGCGGCGTCCGCGGCCCCGCCGGCCAGGGCTTGGCAGCGCGGGTGGAACCGACAGCCGGCCGGCACGTTGGTCGGGTCCGGGGGCTCGCCCTTCAAGACGATGGCCTCCATGCGTTCCACCTCGGGGACGACCGAGAGAAGCGCCTGGGTGTACGGATGCTGAGGGTCCGAGAGGAGCACCTCGGTCGGGCCCTGCTCCACGACGCGGCCGAGGTACATCACCGCGATCCGGTCGGCGATGTTCCACGCCAGCCCGAGGTCGTGGGTG
The DNA here is from genome assembly GCA_025449595.1 of Acidobacteriota bacterium. Taxonomy (GTDB): domain Bacteria; phylum Actinomycetota; class Actinomycetes; order S36-B12; family CAIYMF01; genus JAFIHG01. The sequence goes on from JANWJC010000177.1 coordinate 5,988, forward strand.
ACGACAAGCAGCGACAGTCCGAGCTCGTTGCGCAGCCGCAGCAGCAGCGCGAGGATCTCACCGCGGACAGAGGCGTCCAGGCTGGACACCGGCTCGTCGGCGATGATGACGTCGGGGTCAAGGACCAGCGCACCGGCGATGACGACCCGTTGGCGCTGGCCGCCGGACAGCTCGTGCGGGTAGCGCAGGAAGAACCGCTCCGGCGGACGCAGCCCAGCCTTGGACAGCGCATCGGCGACCTTGCCCTCCTCGTCGGCGGAGTGCCCGTGGATGCGCAGACCTTCAGCCACCGCCTCGTAGACGGTGTGCCGCGGGTTCAGCGCCCCGGAGGGGTCCTGCAGCACCAGCTGCACGCGGCGACGGAACACCTTCAGCGCCTTCGCCTTGTACGCCAACGGTTCCCCGTCGACCAGGACGGCCCCAGCCGTCGGCTTCACCAGCCCGAGCAGGGTGCGGGCAAGCGTGGTCTTGCCGCAGCCGCTCTCACCCACCAGCGCCAGGATCTCGCCCTTGCCCAGGGCGAGGTCCACGCCGTCGACGGCCCGCGCCCGGCCGCCCTCTCGGCCCCGTCCACGGAACTCCACCACGACGCCGCGGGCCTCGATGACGGCTGCGGCCGAGTCCGCCTTCGCGCCTTGCGCTCCGGTGTCGCCGCCGTCGGTGGCGGTCTGCTCCGCGGTCATGCCACGTCCTCCGCCCCGGTCACGCGCAGACATGCCGCCCGGGTCTGGCCGATGGTGAGCAGGGGCGGATCGGTTCGGGAGCACTCGTCCATCACGACCGGGCACCGCGGGTGGAACGGGCACCCGGTCGGCAGGTCGCTGGGGTACGGAGGGTCGCCGGGCAGCCCGGAGGGCGCATACCGGAAGCGCTGGTCACCGATGCGGGGGAACGCGCCGGCCAGCGCGCCGGAGTACGGGTGGACCGGGTGGTCGAACACCCTGGAGGCCGGGCCCTCCTCGACGATGCGCCCGGCGTACATCACGGCGATCCGGTCGCAGCTGCTGGAGAGGACGGACAGGTCGTGACTGATGAAGATCAGGCCCAGGCCCAGCTCGCGGACGAGGTTCGTGAGCAGGTCCAGCACCTGCGCCTGCACCATGACGTCCAGCGCCGTCGTGGGCTCGTCGGCCACGAGCAGCTGGGGCCGGCACGCGAGCGCCATGGCGATCATGACGCGTTGCTTCTGCCCACCGGAGAGCTGGTGCGGATAAGTCTGCGCCCGCCGGGCCGGCAGCCCGACCTGCTCGAGCAGGTCTCCGACCCGCTTGTCCGCGATCCGGGTGGACACTTTCTCGTGCAGCAGGATCGGCTCGGCAAGCTGCTGGCCGATGCGCTGCACCGGGTTAAGCGCATGCATCGCGCCCTGGAAGACCACGGCTGCCTCGGCCCAGCGGACCGCACGCAGTCGACCGAACTTCATCTTCAGGATGTCCTCACCCTCGAGCAGCACCTGCCCGGTCACCTTGGCCGAGGGCGGCAGCAGCCGCAGCACCGAGCTGACGAGGGTGGTCTTGCCCGAACCGGACTCGCCGGCGACCCCGAGCGACTGACCCTGGTCGACTGTCAGGCTGATGCCTCGTACGGCCGGCACGTCACCGTGTCGCGACGCGTACGTCACGTGAACGTCGTCGAACTCGAGCAACGTCATCGCAGCTATGCCCCGTCTCCATAGGGATCGAGGATGTCCTCGAGGGCCCGGCCTATCAGATTGAAACCTAGGACCACCAGCACGACGCAGACACCGGGGGCGGCGAGGTACCACCAGGCACCCTGCGAGATCGCCCCGGCGGAGAACGCACTGTTGAGGATCGATCCCCAGGAGACGGCGTCCGGGTCCCCGAGTCCCAGGAACGACAGCGTCGTCTCCGACAGGATCGAGATCGACACCGCGAGGGTGGTGTTCGCCAGCACGAGCGGCATGACGTTGGGCAGAACGTGCTTGCCCATCTGGTGCAGGTTCCCGGCTCCCAGTGCCTTGGCGCGCTCGAGGTAGGGGCGCCCCTCGACCGTGAGGGTCTGCGCCCGGATGAGCCGGGCGGTGCCCGGCCACGACGTCACGCCGATCACGATGATGATGTTCAGCAGGCTGCGCCCCAGCACGCTGGCCATCACGATCGCCAGCGGCAGGTACGGGATGACGAGGAACCAGTCGGTGAGGCGGTCCAGCGCCCCACCGCGAAATCCCCGGTAGTGGCCGGCCGCGATGCCCATCGAGGTCCCGATCACCATGGACAGCACCGTCGCGCACAGGCCCACGAGCAGTGAGATCCGCGCGCCCCAGACGACAAGGGCCAGCACGCTGCGCCCGGAGTCGTCGGTGCCGAGCCAGTACGTGAGCGAGGGTGGCCCGAAGATGGGCCCGGTCGCCTTGGTGACGTCAAGCTCCGAGGCAGGGAACAGCAGCGGTGCGAGGAGCGCGAGCAGCGCGAAAACGATGAAGATGCCCAGCCCGAGCATCCCGCTGCGGCTACGACCGAAAGCCTTGGCGGTGCGGGCCCAGGATCGACGTCGCCGCGTCCAGGTGACCGCGCGGGCGGACCGTGGACGGGCCTCGGGCGTCGTCGCGGTCATGTCCGCACCCTCGGGTCGAGCTTGGCGTACAAAAGGTTCGCGATCAGGTTGGCCAGGATGACGGCCCCGGAGAACAGCACGAACAGCGACTGCAGCAGTGGGATGTCAGGACCGTTGATCGCGTCGACCGTGAGTGATCCAAGACCGGGGATCGAGAACACGTCCTCGATGGTGATGGCACCACCGACCACGAAGCCGAGGTTCATGAAGATCAGGGTGGTCGTCGGCAACATGGCGTTGGGGACGGCGTGCCGCTGACGAACCATCCGGTCCAGCAGCCCCTTGGCGCGGGCGGTCTTGAGGTAGTCCTGACCCATCTCGTCGATCAGGGACGCCCGCATGATCAGGGAGTACTCGGCCAGGTAGATGACCGTCAGGGTGGTCACGGGCAGCGTGAGATGCCATGCCACGTCCACCCACCCGGCTGGGGTGTTGATGTCCACGCCGGGCGTGGACAGGCCGCCGACCGGGAAGAAGCCCGGGATCCCGAAGGCACCGACCGAGAAGACGATGAGCAGGATCATCCCGAACCAGAACTCGGGCATCGAGTAGAAGATCAGCGTCGTGGTCGTGGTCACCTTGTCGAACCGCTGGCCGCGCTTCCATGCGCTGCGGATCCCCAGCCACACCCCGATGAGGGTGGCGAGGATCGTGGCCGTGCCGACCAGGAGCAGGGTCGGCCACACCCGAGGACCGATCACGTCCCAGACCGGGGAGTTGTACTTGACGGATTCGGCGGTCTGGGAGAATGGGTCGCGCATGTAGGAGATGAACTGGTGCCAGATCGGTTGGTGCAGCTGGGCCTGCAGCTCGCGGATCCGGGCCCCGCTGACGTCGCGCCCCTTCGTGTACAGCGAGATCGGGTCCCCGGGCAGGATCCGGAACAGGAAGAAGTTGAACACGATGACGAACAGGAACGTCGCGAGGGAGCCCGCGATCTGGTTCAGCGCGTAGCGGGTCCCAGGTCCGATGCGCCTACCGGATCGGGCTCGGGCCGGTAACGGGACGGCAGAAGGCTCGGCGACGAGCGCCACCCGGTGTCCTTCCTACTCGCGGTCGTCGTCGACGCCCGTTGCCGGCCGCCGGCGGACGAGCGCGAACACGAGACCGGCGATGATCACGACCGCGACGACGAGGCCGATGATCAGTGCCGAGCTGACGCCAGAGCTGTCCGCTGACGCACTGGTCGCCGACACCGGGGTCACGTTCTCATAGGAGTACGTGCCGTACTGGAACAACAGCGCACCGTTCGGGGCCGGCTGCGGTACGAAGCCGGTGAACCGGTCGGACCGGTAGGCCTCGAGGTCGTCGTAGTAGTAGGTGAGGATGTACGGAGCGTCGTCGTAGAGCATCTGCTGCATCGTCTTGACGGTCGCGATGCGCTCGTCGGGGTTCGTCTGCCCGCCTTGCTTGTCATACAGCGCGTCGTATGCCGAGTTGCAGTAGAAGGAGTCCGAGAGGTTCGCGGTGATGCTGCCGCCGCTCAGGTATGAGCGGTTCGCGCAGGTGAACGTCGAGAGCTGGTAGTTCGGGTCCGGCTCGACGACCCACCCCCACTCGAACATGTCATAGTCACCCTCCCCGATCTTCTGGGTCAGGGCATCCTCGGAGATGTTGGTGACTGTCGCCTTGATGCCGACCGCGGCAAGGTAGCCCTGGATGTACTGCACGGTCTTCATCGACGACGGCGAGTTCGTGCGGCCGTTCAGCCGGAACGAGAGCGGCGTGCCGTTCGGGGCGACCCGGACGTTGTTGGGCCCCATCTTGTATCCCGCGGCATCCAGCAGAGCGTTGGCTTTTGCCGGGTCGTACGTCACCGGATTCGCCGGGTCCAGGTGCTGGTTGGCGTACAGCGGAGGGATGATCGTGGATCCGGGTGTGCCAAGACCACCGAGGACCTTGTCGACCAGGGTCTGCCGGTCGATCGCCCAGCCGATCGCCTGGCGCAGCTTGACGTCCTTGAGAAGCGGACTGCCGGTGCCGATCGGCTTGCCGGTGTCGAGCGCGGCACCGGTGTTGAACGCGAGCTCGTCGAAACCGGAGTAGATGGCGGGGACCGTCGTGATGCCCGGGACATTCTTCAGGGAGTTGAAGACGTTGGCCTCGAGGCTGTCCGCGAAGTCGATCTCACCCTTCTTCAGTGCCTGCCCCATGGCGTCACCGTTGGAGTAGATCCGGAAGTCGACCTCGTTCAGGGCCGGGGCCTTGCCGTAGTAGTTCGGGTTCCGGACCATGCGGATGTATTGCCCGACCACCCGCTGAGCCAGCAGGAACGGGCCGCCACCGACGATGGTCTGCCCGGCCGCCGGCTCGTTCTTGTAGCTCTGCACCTGGGACTCGGACACGTTCTTCCAGATGTGTTCGGGCAGGATGTAGACCGCGAGGTGGGTCATGTTCGGGGTGGGCCGGCTCACGTTGAGGACCAGCGTCGTCGGGCTGGGTGCCTCCGCGCTGGTGATGTTGGCGACGTAGTTGCCGAAGTTGGTCTGCTCGTACTTGCCGTTGATGACCCGGTTGAAGGTGTAGGCCGCGTCGGCCGCCGTCATCGGGACGCCGTCGCTCCACTTCATGCCCGGACGGATCTGGTACGTCCAGGTCTTGTGGTCCGCGGACTCGGTCCAGGACGTCGCGATCCCTGGTGCCGTGCTGAAGTCCTTCGCGGCGTAGTTCGTCAAGGTCGGGTACATCATCTGGTAGATCTCGTACGAGGAGGCAGCCACGCCGGTGAACGGGTTCGCGGAGTCGATGTCCTGCAGGATGCCGACGTTGAGGACCGAATCGGTGCTCGAGGCGGAGGGCGACGGGGTGTCCGCGGCGGCGGAGACCACCCCGACGGTGCTGATGCCGCCGACCAGGGCGATGGCCGCGCAAGTGGCCATGATCCGCGTACGTCTCGTGCTGCTCCGCATGTGTCCTCCGTCTGATGGCACCTGGCCGACTCCAAGTTGCTGACCCACGAGTCAGTCCGGCGTGTCGCCTTTTTACACCAGCAGCGCCGGTTTGGGCAGTACCGGGCTGCAGTCTTGACCAAAATGTTTCGGTTCGCGCACCCGGACAGGAAGATCTACGGCCTGCGGGTCCTGGCAACTATGATTCGTGCTCGTGACGGCTCAGACGACGCAAACAGCGAATCGGTTCCCGACACCCCCGGTGGCGGTCCGCAAGCCCGTGAGCACCTCCCGGCACGGTGTCGAGCACGTCGATCCCTATGCCTGGATCACCGACCCGGAGCTGGTCGAGGTGGCCTCCCTGCTCGCGGCGGAGCGCAGCTACTACGACGCCCGGAGCACGGACCTGCGCCCGGCGAGCACGACCCTCGCCGCCGAGATGGTCGGCCGGGTGCCGGCGTCCGAGCAGTCGGCACCGTGGGACGTCGGCGGCTTTCGCTACTGGCACACGTCCGCACCAGGCGCGAACTACCCGGCGCTGGTGCGCCGTCGCCTGGACGTCGACGCCGAGCAGACCCTTCTGGACGTGCAGCGCCTCGATGACGACGCCGCGACGGGCTACTGCGAGACCGGCGTCCTGGATGTCAGCCCCGACGGGCGGTGGCTGGCCTGGTCGGTGGACCTGGCCGGCGACGAGGTCTACGCGATGCGCTTCCGGGACCTGGCCACCGGCACGGATCTGCCGGAGGTCATCGCTCGCACGTACTACGGCAGCGCCTGGGCGGCCGACTCGTCGTCCCTGCTCTACACCGTCCACGACAGTGCCTACCGCCCCTACCAGGTGTGGCGTCACACCCTGGGCACCGACCCGTCGACGGACCTGCTGGTGCTGCAGGAGGACGACGAGCGCTTCGAGGTCGTCGTGGAAGCCTCACGCACCGGTCGCTGGGCGCACCTGCGCCTGCTCGCGCGCGGCACCACCGAGGAGCGCCTCGTCCCCACGTCCGACCTGTCGACGCCGCCGCAGCTGGTGCGCCGCCGCGAGCCCGGGGTCGAGTACGCCCTCGAGCACGCGCCCGGGCACGCACCCACGAACACCGACGACCCGGACGGCTTCCTCGTCGTCACGAACCTGCAGGCGCAGGAGTTCCGGCTCGCCTGGGCGCCGGTCGAGGCGCCGGGCCAGTGGTCCGCGGTGCTCGGCGAGGACCCGGCCGCCCGGTTGCACTCGGTGGACGCGTTCGCCGCGGGTCTTGCCGTCTCGTTGCGGCACGAGGGCGTCGGGATCGTGCGGGTGATGCCACGCGATGGTGTGCCGTACGACATCCGCAGCGAGGTTCCCGGGGGACTTGCCCGGATGGCGCGGAACGACGACTTCGCCGCCAGCGCCGTCACCGTGGCCCTGCAGACCTTCGCCGGGACGACCGTCTACGTGGACGTGGATCTGAGCTCCGGGACTCGCACCGAGCGGCACCTGGACCAGGCACTGGGAGTGGACCAGTCGGCGTACGTCCAGGACCGGATGCTCGTGCCACGTGAGGACGGCGTCGCCGTGCCGGTGGTGCTGGTGCGGCACCGTGACACAGCACTGGACGGCACCGCGCCCTGCCTGCTGTACGGCTACGGGGCGTACGAGGTCTGCACGGACCCGGACTTCGGCCTGGACTGGGCGCGGACCCTTCCCTCGCTGCTGGACCGCGGCATCGTGTTCGCGGTCGGGCAGCCGCGCGGCGGTGGCGAGCTGGGTCGGCAGTGGTGGCTCGACGGGCACCTGCTGGCGAAGGCGAACACGTTCGACGACCAGTGCGCGGTGGCCGACTTCCTCGCCGACGGCGTCGTGGACGGCGCCCGCATCGTGACGCGGGGGCTGTCGGCCGGTGGGCTGCTGCAGGGCGCGCTCTACTCCCGCCGCCCCGACCGGTGGGCGGGGGTGCTCGCGGAGGTGCCGTTCGTCGATGTCGTCACCACGATGCTGGACCCGTCCCTGCCGTTGACGGTCACCGAGTGGGACGAGTGGGGGGACCCGCGCGAACCGGAGGCGGCGGCGGCCATGACGGCGTACTCCCCGATCGAGAACCGTCCCGCGGTGTCCGATCGCCCCCCGCTGCTTGTGACAGGCGCGGTCCACGACCCACGGGTGCTCGTACGCGAGCCGGCCCGCTGGGTCGCAGCGCTGCGCCACGACGACCCCGACCGCGGCGCGGGTGTGGATCCCGGCTCACCGGTGTCGGCGCGCACCGTCCTGTTCCGCTGCGAGACCGGCGCCGGCGCGCACGCCGGGCCGCCCGGGCGCTACGGCCAGCTGCACTACGAGGCCGAGGTCCTCGCGTGGTGCCTCGCGGCGCTGCGGGTCCCGGTGACCGACCTCTGATCAACCGATCGGCGCCGGTCGTATCGGGTGTTGGTGCCGTCGTCCCAGGAAACCGCTACCCCCGGGCGTGCCGTGGATCACACTGTTGGGGGGTGTTATAAGTGACACCACTGAAAACTGGCACGGATCGACCTCATGCGAGACCCTTCGATACACATGGCGCTCACCACATGACTCATGCGAGGAATGATCGGCAATGACGGCGATCCCAGGTCTGGACAATCCGCCCACCCGGAACAAGAAGCTGCTGGAGTGGGTGAACGAGGTAGCCGAGCTGACCCAGCCCGACCGGGTCGAGTGGTGCGACGGCTCGCAGCAGGAGTGGGACCGGCTCACCTCATTGCTGGTCGAGAGCGGGACGTTCATCCGGCTGGCGGCCGGCAAGCGTCCGAACTCGTTCCTGGCACGCTCCAACCCCTCCGACGTGGCGCGGGTGGAGGACCGTACGTTCATCTGCTCCCTGGCGCCGGAGGACGCCGGTCCCACGAACAACTGGGCCGACCCGGTCGACATGCGCGGCTCCCTGAAGCGGCTGTTCAACGGGTCCATGCGCGGTCGGACGATGTACGTGATCCCGTTCTCCATGGGCCCGCTGGGCTCGCGGATCTCCCAGCTCGGGGTGGAGATCAGCGACTCCCCGTACGTCGTGGTCAACATGCGGGTCATGACCCGCATGGGCCAGGAGGCGCTCGATCTCATCGGGGAGGACGGCGACTTCGTCCCGGCGCTGCACTCGGTCGGGGCCCCGCTCCTCGACGGCGCTGCCGACGTGGCGTGGCCGTGCAACGACACGAAGTACATCGTGCACTTCCCGGAGACGCGGGAGATCTGGTCGTACGGCTCCGGCTACGGCGGGAACGCGCTGCTGGGCAAGAAGTGCTTCGCGCTGCGCATCGCCTCGGTCATGGCTCGCGACGAGGGCTGGCTGGCCGAGCACATGCTGGTGCTCAAGCTCACCACCCCCGGCGGTGACGTCCGCTACATCACGGCCGCGTTCCCCTCGGCCTGCGGCAAGACGAACCTGGCGATGCTCGAGCCCACCCTTCCGGGGTGGAAGGTCGAGACGATCGGTGACGACATCTGCTGGATGCGGTTCGGTGACGACGGCCGCCTCTACGCCATCAACCCCGAGGCCGGCTTCTTCGGGGTGGCGCCGGGAACCGGTGAGTCCACGAACCTCAACGCCATCAAGACCCTGACGGCGAACTGCATCTACACGAACGTGGCGCTGACCGACGACGGGGACGTGTGGTGGGAGGGCCTGACCGACGAGGCCCCGGCACACCTGATCGACTGGAAGGGCCACGACTGGACCCCGAAGTCCGACGTCGTCGCGGCCCACCCCAACGCCCGGTTCACCGCCCCGGCGTCGCAGTGCCCCTCCATCGCGTCGGAGTGGGAGGACCCTGCGGGGGTGCCGGTCTCCGCGATCCTGTTCGGCGGGCGCCGGGCGACGAACGTGCCGCTGGTCAACGAGGCCTTCGACTGGCAGCACGGCGTGTTCATCGGGGCCACGATCGCTTCGGAGAAGACGGCGGCGGCCGAGGGCACGGTGGGCGAGCTGCGTCGCGACCCGTTCGCGATGCTGCCGTTCTGCGGATACAACATGGCCGACTACTGGGGTCACTGGCTCTCGGTCGGACGTGCCACCGACGCGACGAAGCTGCCGCGGATCTACCAGGTGAACTGGTTCCGCAAGGACGCTGACGGGCACTTCGTGTGGCCCGGGTTCGGGGAGAACAGCCGTGTCCTGGCGTGGATCGTGGGCCGGTTGACCGGTGAGGCCGAAGCGGTCGACACCGCGATCGGGCGGATCCCCGCTCCCGGTGCTCTCGACGTGGCGGGCCTGGACCTGTCCGACGAGGTGCTGAGCGAGCTGTTCGCCGTCGACCCGCAGTCCTGGCTCGCCGAGGCCGACCTGACCGAGGAGTACTTCGCCCGCTTCGGCGACCGAGTCCCCGACCAGCTCCGTACCGAGCTGACGAACCTCCGCACCCGCCTCTCCTAGTCCCGCCCCAAGTCCCGACCCCCAACTGCCTTGATCTTCCCTTTGGGAAGATCAAGGCAGTTCAACTGCGCGATCTGTCCCGAAACAGCGATCTTGAGGGGTCCGTGGGCCGGCTGGGGCGGCCCGCACCAGGACGCTGAGGTCCCGCCGTACCGGTGCCAGCGCACGGCCCGCCGGTAGGAGGTTCGGGCGGCGCTCTTCCGTACCCTGTGGACAAACCCACCGCCCGCCGGCTTCGTACGCCACAGTGCTCCGATGCGCGGACAGGCGATCCCCCCGGCCGGTGCCCGGCGGCAGGCCGGCCTCTTCACCGCTCGCCAGTCGGAGTCGGCCGGGTACTCCTCGTATCGAACGACCCGGCTGTTGCGCACGGGGCAGTGGGTGGTGGTGCTCGGCTCCGCCCTCGCGGCGGCCGGGACCCCGCTGACCCCCGTCGCGCTGTCCTGGGCCGCCGTCCTCGCCGCCGGTGCCGGCGGCGTCGCCAGCCACCTCACCGCAGCGCGGTTGTGGGGACTGCTCGTCCCGCCGGACGCCGAGGCGCACGCCACCGTCCCCCGCGAGAGCCGGGTCCGGGTCCGCGGGCTGCGTACCCATCGAGTCCCGTTGCCTGACGTGGACGTCACGGTACGGGAGGGGGTCCCCACCACCGCGCTCGTCCGTACTGTCGTCGACTGTCTGCTGTGGCTACCCGTGGACAGCGGACGGGCGATGTACGTCGATGCCCAACGGCGCGCCCTGTTCCGTCCCGCGGACATCCGCTCTTACCTGATCAACAGCCCGAGCCGTCACGGCATGCATCGCGCGTGGGAGGTACTGAACGAGGCGAGCGGGGCGTACTCCGAGGCCGAGGTGAGGTGCCATCGGCTGCTGCGCGGCGCCCGCTTGGAGGCGTGGCGGCCGAATGTCGACCTGTACGACGATGCCGGGCTCATCGGAACCGCCGACCTGCTCTTCGAGCTCGCGCGGGTCGTCATCGAGCTGGACGGCCGGGCGTACCACAGCGACTCGGCAGCGTTCCAAGCCGACCGTACGAAGCAGAACCGACTCGTGGCACAGGGCTATTCGGTGCTGCGCTTCACCTGGGACGACCTGACGACGCGACCGGCGTACGTGCTCGACGCGATCCGGTCCGCCTTGGCACGCGCCGCGGCCTGACCCCGCGCAGCAGGGCCTCAAGATCGCTACTTCGGGTCAGATACTGCAGTTGAACTCCCTTGATCGTCCCAAAGGGAAGATCAAGGGAGTTCGGGGAGTGCGGGGAGGGGAGGGGCGGGGAGGGGCGGGGCTGGCGGGCGGTTTTAGGCGCCGATCGTGGCGACCATGAGGGCTTTTATCGTGTGCAGGCGGTTCTCGGCCTGGTCGAAGGCGATGTTGGCGGGGGACTGGAAGACCTCGTCGGTGACCTCGAGGCCCCCGGTCATGCCGGTGCGCTCGGCGATGTCGCGCCCCACGGCCGTGTTGGTGTCGTGGAACGCCGGCAGGCAGTGCATGAACCGCACCCCAGGGTTCCCGGTGGCCGTCAGCGCTGCTGCGTTGACCTGGTATGGGTGCAGCAGCGTGATGCGCTCGTCCCAGACCTCCTTCGCCTCGCCCATCGACACCCAGACGTCGGTGTGTACGAAGTCAACGCCCCGCAACGCTTCTGCGGCGTCCTCCGTGATCGTGATGCGGGCACCGGACGCGGCGGCCCGCTCGTGCGCGGCGTCGATGATGGCCTGGGCCGGCCAAAGGCCCCTCGGCGCCGCGATCCGAACGTCTGCCCCCATGATGGCTCCCATGATCAGCAGGGAGTGACCCATGTTGGAGCGGGCGTCGCCGAGATAGGCGTACGAGACCTGCTGGATCGGGCGGCCCCGGCTGTGCTCGGACATCGTGAGGAAGTCCGCGAGCATCTGCGTCGGGTGCCACTCGTCGGTCAGGCCGTTGTAGACCGGCACCCCGGAGCTGTCGGCGAGCTCCTGGACCGTGGCCTGTGCCTTGCCACGGAACTCGATCGCGTCGAACATCCGGCTGAGCACCGCGCCGGTGTCCGCGGCGGACTCCTTGTGCCCGAGCTGTGAGGAGGTCGGGTCGAGGTACGTCACGTGCGCCCCCTGGTCGTACGCGGCGACCTCGAACGCGCATCGCGTCCGCGTGGAGGTCTTTTCGAAGATGAGGGCGATGTTCTTGCCCCGCATCCGCTGGACCTCGTTCCCGGAGTACTTGGCAC
>JANWJC010000178.1 GCA_025449595.1 Acidobacteriota bacterium
CAGTGGGAACTGCGTGTACGCCGGGGGCATGGCCCACAAGGGAGCCGACCAGAACATCTACGTGGCGTTTCCGGGCAGCGCCGCCACGAGCGGCACGATCTCCCGGAACATCATCTACGCCGCTCCGGATGGCCAGGCAATCAAGCTCGGCAACGGCGGGACGGCGGGCGCGCTGGGGCCCTGGAACGTTGTCGTGAGCAACAACACGATGGTCTCCAACGGCCGTCAGGTGCTGCTGTTCGGCAACGTCAGAAACAACAAGATCGTCGGGAACCTGTTCGTCACAGCGACCACGCGGTTCGTCAGCAACCCGCAGACCACGCAGGTCTACGTCAGCGCGGTCGCCAGGTCGGGCAACCTCATCCGCGGCAACTACGGCTACAGCGCCTCGATGTTCAGCTTCGACCCATCCAAGGTTGCCGTGTACTCCGCGAACATCAACTCCAACGCGGCCTCGGCCGACCCCAGGTTCAATGCCACTACCACCTGCGGCGTGTTCAAACCCACCAACCCGACGGCAGCCAAGTTCGGCCGCTACGGCGTCACCCACTGACCCCCACGAGCCTGGTACCGGTCCCGGTACTGACGCCCATCAGACGGGGTACGAGTCCGCCGCAACCGTCGACCGGCTTGATCAGTAGGCGTTTCGTGAGGTCGGAAACGGCCTCCTGCCGCGGCTCACGCTCGGACCGCCGTTGCCGTACCTCACCAAGTGCCTACTGATCATGGAACTGGTCCCTGACACCCGCCCGTCGACCGACCATCCGGGCAACGGTCGGGCCACGACCGGTGAGGTCCACCGGGACGAAGGCCCTGGGCCCGCAAGTGCGCGCTGGGCGTAGGATTCGCAGGGCAGATCGCGACCCGACCGGGTCCATGAGGCATCCGTCCAGAGGGGTCATCCGTGTCGCCGGATCCGTCGCAGCCGCCCGCCCCGCAGTCAGTCGCCGCGCCGGGAACCGGTGAGGTGAGCGACCGGCTGGCCGAGTTCGGCCCCAATGAGTGGCTCGTCGACGAGATCTACCATCAGTACCTCACCGACAGGTCCCAGGTCGACCCCTCCTGGTGGGACTTCTTCGCCGACTACGCGCCGCGGGACCAGGCGATCGGTGCCTCGTCGGCGCCGACCCCGGCCGCTGCCGCGCCGACCCCGGCCCCGGCAACCCCGGCGGTCACCGTCGTCCCCACGCCCGCTCCGGCCACCCCGGTCCCCTCCGCGACGCCCGCGGCTCCCGCGACCCCGCCCGCCGGAGCGGCTCCGAGCCCGCGCCCGACATCGCCGCCCACGGCGGCGCCAGCAGAGACCAGGGCGGCGGATCGACCCGACGAGCTCACGGTGCTCAAGGGGCCGGCGGCGCGGGTGGTCCTCAACATGGCGGCCAGCCTGCAGGTGCCCACGGCGACCAGCGTGCGCGCCGTCCCCGTCAAGCTCCTCATCGACAACCGCATCGTGATCAACAACCACCTGGCCCGCGGCCGCGGCGGCAAGGTCAGCTTCACCCACCTCGTTGGCTGGGCCCTCATCCGCGCGCTCAAGCTGGTTCCGGGGATGAACGACGGGTTCGCGGAGCTCGACGGCAAGCCCGCGCTGCGCCACAACCACGAAGTGAACCTCGGGCTCGCGATCGACCTGCCCAAGCCTGACGGCACCCGTGCCCTGCTGGTGCCCAACATCAAGCATGCCGACACCATGGACTTCGCGACGTTCTGGTCGACGTACGAGGACCTCGTACGCAAGGCGCGGGCCAACAAGCTCGTGGTCGACGACTTCGCCGGCACCACGATCACCCTGACCAACCCCGGGACGATCGGGACGGTGCACTCCGTGCCGCGGCTGATGGCCGGGCAGGGGACGATCATCGGCGTCGGAGCGATGGCCTACCCCGCCGAATGGCAGGGCGCGGCGCCGGAGACGCTGGCGCGCCAGGCGGTCAGCAAGACGATGACGCTGACCTCGACGTACGACCACCGCATCATCCAGGGCGCGCAGTCCGGTGAGTTCCTGAAGGTCCTGCACGGGCTGCTGCTGGGCGAGAACGGGTTCTACGACGAGGTCTTCGAATCACTCCGGATCCCGTACGAGCCGATCCGCTGGGCCGTCGACATCTCGTCCGGGCACGACGACGAGGTCGACAAGACCTCCCGCGTGCAGGAGCTCATCCACGCGTTCCGGGTCCGCGGGCACCTCATGGCCGACACCGACCCGCTGGAATACCACCAGCGCTCCCACTCGGACCTGGACGTGGGCAGCCACGGCCTGACCCTGTGGGACCTCGACCGTGAGTTCGCCACCGGTGGCTTCGGTGGTCGCCGGGTCGCCCTGCTGCGCGACATCCTGGGGATCCTGCGTGACTCCTACTGCCGCACCACCGGCATCGAGTACATGCACATCCAGGACCCCGAGCAGCGACGGTGGATCCAGGACCGGGTCGAGATCAAGCACGCCAAGACGGCCCGCGACGAGCAGCTGCGCATCCTGGGCCGACTCAATGCCGCAGAGGCGTTCGAGACGTTCCTGCAGACGAAGTTCGTCGGGCAGAAGCGGTTCTCGCTCGAGGGCGGCGAATCGGTGATGGCGCTGCTCGACGCGGTCCTGGAGTGCGCGACCGCCGAGGGCCTGGACGAGGTCGCGATCGGCATGCCGCACCGCGGCCGGCTCAACGTCCTTGCCAACATCGTCGGAAAGTCGTACGCCCAGATCTTCCAGGAGTTCGAGGGCAACGTGGACCCCGGCACCGCTCACGGCTCCGGTGACGTGAAGTACCACCTCGGCGCGGACGGCGTCTTCCAATCGCGTGAGGGCGGCACCATCAAGGTTTCGCTGACATCCAACCCGAGCCACCTCGAGGCAGTCGACCCCGTGCTCGAGGGATATGTCCGCGCCAAGCAGGATCTGCTGAACCGAGGCGAGGAGTTCCCGGTCCTGCCGCTGCTGATGCATGGCGACGCCGCCTTTGCAGGGCAGGGGGTCGTCGCGGAGACCCTCGAGCTGTCCCAACTGCGCGGCTACCGCACCGGCGGCACAGTCCACGTCGTCGTGAACAACCAGGTCGGGTTCACCACCTCGCCGGCGGCGAGCCGGTCCTCGACGTACGCGACCGACGTCGCCCGCACCGTGCAGGCCCCGATCTTCCACGTCAACGGGGACGACCCCGAGGCGTGCGTGCACGTGGCGCGCCTGGCCTTCGAGTTCCGGCAGGCGTTCAAGAAGGACGTCGTCATCGACGTGCTCTGCTACCGCCGCCGTGGCCACAACGAAGCGGACGACCCGTCGCTGACGCAGCCGCTGATGTACAACATCATCGACGGCAAGCGCTCGGTGCGAAAGCTGTACACCGAGGGGCTCATCGGTCGTGGCGACATCACGGTCGAGGAGGCCGAGGATGCGCTGCGCCAGTACCAGCACGAGCTCGAGAAGGTCTTCCAGGCCACCAAGGACGTCACGTCCGATGCGGGCGAGGTCGAGCGCAAGGGCCAGAAGGAGCTGACGCGGCAGCAACCCGCCTCCGATGTCCCCACCGCGATCAGCGACGAGCTGATCAAGCGGGTGGTGGACTCCCAGCTCACCCTTCCGGAGGGCTTCCACGTCCATCCCAGGTTGGCACCGCAGCTGCAGCGCCGCGCTCAGATGGTCGAGCAGGACACGATCGACTGGGCGATGGGCGAGACGCTTGCGATCGGCTCGCTGCTGTCGGAGGGTCAGACGATCCGGCTGGCCGGGCAGGACAGCCGGCGCGGGACCTTCGGCCAGCGGCACATCGTGATCGTGGACCGCGAGACCGGCTGGCAGTACAAGCCGCTCAAGCAGTGCTACGACCACGGCGGGAAGCTGTACGCGTACGACTCCCCGCTCTCGGAGTTTGCGGCGCTCGGTTTCGAGTACGGCTACTCCGTCGCCCGCCCGGACGCCCTCGTGATGTGGGAGGCGCAGTTCGGCGACTTCACGAACGGCGCCCAGACGATCATCGACGAGTTCATCACGTCCGGTGAGCAGAAGTGGGGCCAGCGCTCGTCGGTCGTGCTGCTGCTGCCGCACGGCTTCGAGGGTCAGGGCCCGGATCACTCCTCGGCGCGGATCGAGCGGTTCCTGGCCATGTGCGCGGAGGACAACATCTCGGTGTCGATGCCCTCCACGCCCGCGTCGTACTTCCACCTGCTGCGCTGGCAGGCGCACTCCCCGCTCTATCGACCCCTTGTCGTCTTCACGCCGAAGTCCATGCTGCGCAACAAGGCTGCTGTGTCGGCGGCCGCGGACTTCTCCAGCGGTACGTTCCGACCGGTCCTGCCCGACGAGAGCGTCTCGCCCGGTGAGGTCCGCAAGGTGCTGCTGTGCAGCGGAAAGGTCTACTGGGAGCTGATTGCCGAGCGGGCTGCACGTGGCATCACCGACACCGCCATCATCCGGTTGGAGCGCTTGTACCCGGTGCCGGCCAACCTGCTGCCGGCGGCGCTGGCGCCGTACTCCGGGGTGCAGGAGGTGCGCTGGGTGCAGGAGGAGCCTGCCAACCAGGGGGCGTGGCCGTTCATGGCCCTGGCCCTTCCCGAGGTGATCGGGGGTCCGCTCACCCGGGTCTCCCGGCCGGCTTCCGCG
This sequence comes from Acidobacteriota bacterium, assembly GCA_025449595.1. GTDB lineage: Bacteria > Actinomycetota > Actinomycetes > S36-B12 > CAIYMF01 > JAFIHG01. The sequence continues at coordinate 4,592 of JANWJC010000178.1, forward strand.
TCCGCGGCCGTCGGTTCGCACCACCGTCATGAGGTCGAGCAGCAAGCACTGCTGACCGAGGCTTTCGCCTAGTCCGCTGCCGTGTACTTCACCGACAGAGGTATCGAGGAGCTGCAGGACCGCCGCGGCGACGAGCAGGTCAGCCTGGCGTGGGTGGCGGAACGGCTGCGTACGTTCGTCGACCTCAACCCCGAGTTCGAGACCCCGGTCGAGCGGCTCGCGGTGTGGCTGGCGCGCTTGGACGACGACGACCCGGACGAGACCTGACGACCGGCGCTACGGTCAGATTCAGTTCGTGAGGACCAGCTTGCCGACGACGTCACCGGAGGCGAGCCGCTCGAAGGCCGACCGCGCGTCGTGCAGGTCCCATTGGGCGTCGATGGTGGGCCTGAGTCCGGTGTCGACACAGAGCTCGAGCAGAGCGGCCAGCTCCTCTCGCGTGCCCATCGTCGACCCGATGACCGAGAGCTGCAGGAAGTAGACCCGTGACAGGTCTGCCGGCGGGTTCGCCCCGCTTGTCGCCCCCGAGACCACCACGACCCCACCAGGCCGCAACGACTTCAACGAGTGCGACCAGGTGGCTGCGCCGACGGTCTCGATGACGGCGTCGACACGCTCGGGCAGCCGCGCCCCGGTCTCGAAGACCTCGTGCGCGCCGAGCTGCAGCGCGCGGGCCCGCTTCTCCTCGGAACGGCTGGTGGCCCAGACCCGGAACCCGAGCACGTCGGCGAGCTGGATCGCCGCGGTGGCAACACCTCCTCCGGCTCCCTGGACGAGAACGGTGTCGCCCATCCGCAGCCGGGACTTCGTCATCAGCATCCGGTAGGCGGTCAGCCACGCCGTGGGCAGGCACGCGGCCTCCACGAACGACAGCTCGACCGGCTTGGGGATCACGTTCTCCGCCGGCACCCACACATGATCTGCGAACGTTCCAGGGTGGACTTCGGACAGCAGCGAGCGACGCGGGTCCAGGGTCTCGTCGCCGCGGCCGGCATCCTTGTCCCCGATCACCGCGTGCACGACGACCTCGTCCCCGTCGTCGGTCACACCCGCCGCATCGCAACCGAGCACCATGGGGAGGCGGTCGATCGTGATCCCGACGCCCCGCAGCGTCCACAGGTCGTGATGGTTCAGGCTCGCCGCCTTGACCGCCACCCGCACCCATCCCTGCGGCGGATCTGGCTCCGCGATCTCCCCGAGAGTCAGGCCCGAGAGCGGGTCCTCAGGGTCGATTGACGTAGCGGTTGCGGCGTACATGCAGCCCGACCCTAGCGGGCGACGCGGCCCGCTGCGCGTGGGCGTACCACGCCGTCGCGGACGGCTGCGGCGGACACGGCCGCGGCCACCGTGGCCGAGAGCCGTGGGTCGAACGGGTCCGGGACGATCCGCTCCGCCGTGAGGTCGGCGACCACGAGCCCGGCGATCGCCTCGGCGGCGGCGAGCTTCATCCCCTCGGTGATGCGGGTGGCCCGAACATCGAGGGCGCCTCGGAAGATCCCGGGGAACGCCAGAACATTGTTGATCTGGTTGGGAAAGTCGCTGCGGCCGGTGGCGATCACCGCGGCACCGGCCGCCCGCGCGACCTCGGGGTGGACCTCCGGATCCGGGTTGGCCAACGAGAACACGATCGACAGCGGTGCCATGGCGGCGATGGCCGACTGTGCCACGGTGCCGCCGGACACCCCGATGAAGACGTCGGCGCCCACCAGCGCGTCCTCCAACGACCCGGTCGCGCCCGATGAGTTGGTACGTGCCGCCAGCCGGGCCTTCACCGGCGTGAGGTCGCCGCGTGCGGGATCCAGGACGCCGAGCCGGTCGCACACGATGACCTCCCGGACCCCGACGGCCAGCAGCATGTCCGTGATCGCCACCCCCGCGGCCCCGGCACCGGAGATCACCACGCGCAGGTCGGCGAGCGCGCGCCCGGTGAGACGGGCGGCGTTCGTCAGGGCCGCCGTGGCGACGACCGCCGTTCCGTGCTGATCGTCGTGGAAGACCGGGATGTCGAGTCGTGCCTGCAGCTTCTCCTCGATGTCGAAGCACCGCGGTGAGCTGATGTCCTCGAGGTTGATGCCTCCGTACGCGGGCGCGATCCGGACGACGGTGTCCACGATCTCGTCGACGTCCTGGGTGTCAAGGCAGATCGGGACGCAGTCGATCCCACCGAACTCCTTGAACAGCAATGACTTGCCCTCCATGACGGGCAATGCGGCGATCGGGCCGATGTCGCCGAGCCCGAGGACTGCGGTGCCGTCGGTCACGATCAGGATCGCGTTCGACTTCCACGTGTAGTCGAAGGCCAGCTCGGGGTCGAGCGCGAGTGCCTGGGACACCCGACCGACGCCCGGGGTGTACGCGAGCGCCAGTCCGGCGTTGTCGCGGACCCGTACGGTCGGCCGGATCTCGATCTTGCCGCCGCGGTGCAACGGGAAGGCGGGGTCGTCGTCAAGGTGTGACGCGGGAACGGGTTCTGAGGAGGCAGGAGCCAGGGGCACGGGAAATCCTTCGAGGGCGCGGAGGAGCGGGCAGTGTCACGTGCGAGCGCACCCGGGACTGGCACGAAGGTGGTGCAGGCGTCCCGGGCGGCCGCCGTACGGGGATTGCCCGTGCCCTTGAATGCTAGGTCACGCGGTGCGCAGCAGCCGTGCCGAGGGGTGGTAGCGGGCCAGCACCCGACCGATCACGAGCGGGTCCGGCACGGCCCCGAAGGACCGGGAGTCCTCGCTCGCGGCGGGGTTGTCCCCCTCGACCCACCAGCCCTGCTGGGTACGTCGCACCGCTCGCTTGACCAGGAGTAGGCCGGGTCGCGCCGGATGCTCGACCAGCACGATCTGCGCGGCCTTCACCTGGTGCCCGCCGGCGAGGCGGCGTACGACGAGCCAGTCGCCGGCGGCGAGGGTGGGCAGCATCGACGGGCCGACGACGACCGCCCGGATGAGCGGTGATCGCACCGCCAGCCTCCTCATGCAGGTTCCATGGCCCGGGAGTAGTGTCCCGGATAGATCACGAACGTCATTGTCCGCGCTGCAGGAAGGTCCCTCATGTTCCGCCGGCTGCTCACCCCCGAATCACCGTCCACGCCCACTGCGACCTGCCCTGCGGCGTCTACGACCCTGCCCAGGCACGCATCGAGGCGCAGTCCGTGAAGGCATGCATCGAGAAGTACAACGCGAGCGACGACGCCGTCTTCCGCTCCCGGGCGCTGGCCATCAAGGAGCAGCGCTCAACGCTGGTCAAGGAGCACCTGTGGGTGCTCTGGACGGACTACTTCAAGCCTGCCCACTTCGAGAAGTACCCGAACCTCAACACCTTGTTCAACGAGGCGACCAAGCTCGCCGGTGCCGGCGGAACCAAGGGCAGCCTCGATGTCGCCGTCGCCGACCAGCTGCTCGCCAAGATCGACGAGATCGCGGACATCTTCTGGGAGACCAAGAAGGCCGCGTAGGTCCGAGTGCCGCAGGGAACCGTCCGTCCGGCACGCCCGGCCGACGTACCCGAGATCGTCGCGTTGGTCCGCGAGCTCGCCGAGTACGAGCAGAGCCTCGAGCACGCCCAGATGACCGAGTCTCAGCTGACCGCGCTGCTGTTCGGCGGCACCGCAGAGGCGCCCGGTGTGGCAGCGACGACCCCGTCGGGCGTGCCGGCGGCGTACTGCCACGTAGTCGAGCATCACAGTGTCGAGCACCACAGCGACGACGGCCGGCAGCTGGGCGGCTGCGCGATCTGGTTCCTCAACGTCTCGACCTGGAACGGCACGCACGGGCTGTACCTCGAGGACCTGTTCGTACGCCCACAGCTGCGCGGCTCCGGCTACGGCCGATCACTTCTGGCGGCCCTGGCCCGGGTCTGTGTCGAGCGCGGCTACCAGCGCTTCGAGTGGTGGGTGCTGGACTGGAACGAGTCGGCGCTCGGCTTCTACCGCAAGCTCGGCGCCGTCGCCATGGACGAGTGGACCGTCCAGCGCCTCACCGGCGACGCCCTGACCACCTTGGCCGCCGAAGCCCAGGCCTGACGCCTCCGGTCCGGGATGGATCAGCGGGTCAGGGCCTCGCCGACCTGACGGTTCATGACCAGCGCCAGGCCGGTCAGCGAGATGACCAGGACCAGCCAGCCGTACACGTGCACGTCGGTGCCGTCACCGGACACCAGGGTCCAGCCCGAGATGAGGCCGAACAGCTGGGTCAGGACGTACGGGGCTCGCGCGATCCGCCGCCGGCTCAGCACGCCCTTGGTCACCAGTGCGATGCCCGCGGCGAACAGCAGGTAGACCGCCACCTCGATCGGCGCGGCGGCGATCACGCTGCCGGAGCTGGCGGCGGAGATGGCGATGGTGACGGCGTACGTCGCGACGGCTACCGCCTCCACCGCGCTGACCACCGCGGCAGCCAGCAGCAGCCGCGGCCGAGGCCCGGGCTCTGTTGTGGGCTGGGGCTCGATCGTCACAGCCTCGCCGGGACGACTCGACGGGTCCGGATCCACAATCCCGAGCCTAACCGCGCTGTGGCCTACGCTGAACCGGTGCGTGCCTTGCTGGTGGTGAACCCCGCGGCCACGACGACCAGCGCCCGGACCCGCGAGGTGATCGTGCGCGCCCTGGCCAGCGACCATGACGTCGCGGTCGTGCACACGACCCACCGCGGCCACGCCGAGCAGCTCGCCGAGCAGGCCCGGGACGACGGGCTCGACGCGGTCTTCACCCTCGGTGGCGACGGCACCGTGAACGAGGTGGTCAACGGCCTGCTGGCGAAAGGCCCTGGCGAGGACGTACCCCTGCTCGGACCGGTCCCAGGTGGTAGCGCCAACGTGTTCGTCCGGGCGCTCGGACTTCCCACGGACCCGGTGGAGGCCACCGGGGCCCTGCTCGAGGCGATCGGCGACAAGCGCACCCGGAACATCGGGCTCGGTACGGCCGAGTACGGCGGTGAGCTGCGCTGGTTCGCGTTCAACGCCGGGGTCGGGCTGGACGCCGAGATCATCGAGTCGATGGAGCGCCAACGCGCCACCGGTGTCGTGGCCACCCCCGGGCGGTACGTCACCACGGCGCTCACCCAGTTCTTCGGACGCACCGACCGGGCCGCCGCCGCGCTGACCGTACGCCGGCCCGGAGTCCCGGACGTCTCGGGCGTGCACTACGCCCTGATCCAGAACACCGCGCCTTGGACGTTCCTGGGTCCGGTACGGCTCGACCCATCGCCCCGCGCCTCGTTCGACACCGGGCTCGACCTGTTCGCGCCGCGATCCATGTCGGTCCTGACGAGCCTGCGCCACCTGCGCCGCATGATGCTGCGGGCCGGCGACCCCTCCCGGCGCCCGCGGCTACTCCTCCTGCACGACCAGAGCGAGCTGCTGCTCGAGGCCTCTCATCCCATGCCGCTGCAGGTCGACGGCGACTCCTGCGGCAACGTCACGAGCGTGCTGCTGCGCTCCGTACCCTCCGCGCTGGACGTCCTCGCCTGACGACGGAGGGACCGCTCGCTCCGGTCGCCCGAGGGCTCGGGGGAGCGCCGGCGAAGGTCACGGGAGTGTGACGGAGTCGACACTGAGAGGTGCCTGTGGGGGTGCCGAACACCCTTGCCCCGGCTCGATGGGCGTGCGAGGCTAGACCTTGCTGGTGTGCAGCCCCGTCCAACGGGGTGTCCCAGCAACCCACCGGTGGAACCCAAGGACTACGCGGTCGGCGGCGCTCGTGACGACTTTCACAAGGTCGGCCACGTCACCCCACGATGGGAACTGCTCACCGCGGACACCCTGCGGCGGGGCACCGACGCATCACGATGGAGGACACGAGCATGGACTGGCGCCACGAGGCAGCCTGCCGTGACGAGGACCCCGAGCTGTTCTTTCCCATCGGCAACACCGGGCCTGCCCTGTTGCAGATCGAGGAGGCGAAGCTGGTCTGCCGGCGATGCCCGGTGATCGAGCAGTGCCTTGCCTGGGCCCTCGAGAGTGGTCAGGACGCCGGCGTATGGGGCGGCCTGTCCGAGGACGAGCGACGCGCGCTGAAGCGACGCAACGCCCGGGCCCGCGCCGCCCGCGCCCTCTGAGCCATCTGGTCCATGAGTTCCTGGATGCCTTGCCCCCGGAGGAGCTCCAGCGATCTCCGGGTCTTCCTCAGCATCGCTTGACCCCGCCCACAGGTGGTCCGTTATCGGACGACATAGCCGTGCTGTTCAGATGCCTGTGCGCCAAGGATCGACGAGATCCAGACCCAACCGTCTGAAGTCGTCGATGTTGCGTGTGGCGAGGGCTGCGCGGCGAGATCTGCAGATCGCAGCGATCTGGGCATCGAAACCAGTGATCGGCGCGCCGATGTGCTCGCGTTCGACGACCACGTCGCCGTACTCATCTGCGGCATCGCCGTCGAAGGGCAGGACGCGGTCCGCGAAGGCGCCGAAGACGTCGTCCGCGGCGTCGGCGAGGAGGGCTCGTCGGCGTCCGGGCGGTAGTCGGGCAATGCCGAAGCGCACTTCCGCCAGCGTCACGGAGGTCGTGTAGACATTGGCCGGGGGCACCGTACGCACCCAGTCTTCGACCTGCTCATCCGGCGCCGCCCGCATGAGCTCGGATACGACATTAGTGTCCAGGACAATGGGACCTGTTGCTGCGCGTGATTTCGTGGTCACCCGGACAGGTCCGCGGCCCGCGGCGCCTGGGTGCGCGACGGAAGTTCGAGCTCGACCCCACCGAGGTCGCCGAATCGGGCCAAGAGTGCCTGAGCCAGACCTCTTGGGTCGGTCGAAGGGCTGACGGCTTCAGTGAGAATCGCTCGGATCTCGGCCTCCATGGAGCGTCCATGCCGTGCCGCGCGGACGCGCAGTCGCTCACGCACCGTTTCGTCCAAGTCTCTGACACTGACTGCAGCCATCACGGCCACCTCCTGCTATCAATGCTAGCATTTGTGCTCAGTCGGCGATCCCTCAACCGACACGCGGAGAACTGCCCCAGTCCTCGGCTGAGAAGTCGGTACGTGCTCCCCGGTCATTGCGTCTGCTGACGGCCTTGGGCCAGGGACACCTGCACCACCGCGTCGGTCCCGCCGCCGACGGCTCTTCGAAGCTCCAGCGTGCCGGCGAGCTCCTCTGTCACCAGCGTTCGGACGATCTGCAGGCCGAGCCGGCCGGTCGCGAACGGGTCCACCCCCGCTGCGATGCCCGGGCCGGAGTCGCTGACGGTCACCGTCAGCGCGTCTCCGCGTCGGCGCGACCTGACGAGGACGTGGGCCGGGCCCCGCTCCCCGTCCGCCGAGACGGCACAACCGTGCTCGACCGCATTCGCAAGCAGCTCCCCCAGCGCCATCACCAACGGGGTCATCACCTCTGAGGGCAGGTCTCCGAAGCTCCCGTCGCGCTCCACGGTGGTCACCTCGCCCTGCGGTGCCAGCTCTCGTACCAGGGCCACGACGTGGTCCACCACGTCGTTCGCATCGACGCGTTCGCCCGGGAAGCGGGCCAGCGCGTCATGGACGACCGCGATCGCGGCGACGCGCCGGACCGCCTCGTCGAGCGCATCCCGGCCCTCCGGGGAGTCCAGCCGACGCGCCTGCAGGCGCAGCAGCGCCGCCACAGTCTGCAGGTTGTTCTTCACCCGGTGGTGGATCTCGCGGATCGTCGCGTCCTTGCCGACGAGGGCACGGTCGCGGTGCCGGATCTCGGTGGCGTCCCGTACCAGCACCAGCCCGCCGTCGGGGTGGCCGTGGGTGACCAGGGGGACGCCCCGCAGCGTGACGACGGCGCGGCCGTTCTCCACCTCGGCGCCGCCGGCTGCCCGGCCCGCCGTGACGACCGCGAGCCGCTCGTCGACGGGGCCGGGACGTCGCGCCAGACGTGCCGTGGTCCGCGCGAGGTCGACCCCTGTCAGGTCCGTCGCGAGCCCGAGCCGGTGGTACGCCGAGCGGGCGTTGGGGCTGGCGTACGTAACCCGGCCCGTGGCGTCGATGCGGATCAGCCCGTCACCGACGCGGGGTGGGGTGGACGTACGCACCAGTGGGTGCGCCGGGGGGAACGCCCCGACCACGATCATCTCCACGAGCGCGTCCGCGGCCTGCAGGTACGCGGTCTCCATGGCTCCGATGCCCCGGCTCGCGACCTCGCCGTGCCGAGCCAGCACCGCGATCAGCCGCCCGGAAGGAGAGCCGACGGGTATCGCCTCCTCGGCGGCGGGCAAGGGCTGCTCGCCGCGGTCCCGGTGCGGGGTCACAACACCGGTCACGAGCGCCTGGCCCAGCAGCGGGCGCCGACTGCGGGCCACGTAGTCGCCGACGATGTCGTCCGCGAACACCGTCGGCCCGGTCGAGGGCCGCACCTGGTCGGCCACCACGAACCCGCCGCCGTGCCACGTCGGCAGCCAGAGGACCAGGTCGGCGAACGCGAGGTCGGCGAGCAGGTTCCAGTCGCCGACCAGCGCACGCAGGTGCTCCAGGTCGGCCTCGGACAAGTCCGTACGCTCACGGGCCACGTCGTCGAACCTCGCCACTGCCGCACCGTACCCGCCTGCGCGTTGGAGCGAGCCGACCGGGGTTCACCGGCGTTTGAGCGAGCTTTCGGCCTCCGGCACGGCGTGTCGTCGATCAAACGCCGGTGAACCTCGCGGGCATCGATCAGGCGCCGGTGAAGCTTCGTCCTGGCGAGCGACCCGCGGTGGTCTAGACCTCTGGGCGGGGCGCGGCTAGCGTGGGGCGGTGACTGTGCTGTCGGCGCCGCGGCTGCAGATCGCGGGCGAGCTCACCGGCCCCGGGGCCGTGGTCATCGAGGGCGGGCGGATCGCGGCGGTTCTGGACCATGTCCCGCCGGCGTCGCAGGACCACCTGGCACTGGGGTACGGGGTCCTCGGGCCCGGCCTGGTCGACCTGCAGGTCAACGGCTTCGCGGGACACGACCTTGTCGAGGCCGACGCGGCCGGCTGGGACGAGGTGCGGCGGGCGCTGCCGGTGACGGGGGTCACGTCTTTCCTCCCGACGTACGTCACCGCGCCGCTGACGGCGCTGCTGCCCGCGGCGGACCGGGCTGCCGCGGCCGGCGCTCGGGAGGTCCCCGGTGGTGCCCGCGTGGTGGGGGTGCATCTGGAGGGGCCGTTCCTGTCCCCGCGGTGGGGGGGCGCCCACGGCGCCGAGGGCAGGCGCGACCCGGACCCGGAAGCCGTGGCGCGGGTCATCACGCAGGGCAACGTCACCATGATCACGATGGCCCCTGAGCTCACCGGCGCAACTGCCGCGATCGCCCGCCTGCGCGAGGCCGGGGTCCTGGTGTCTCTGGGCCACAGTGACGCGAACGCCGAGTGCGTCGGTGCCGCGGTCGATGCCGGCGCCCGCATGGTCACTCACGTGTTCAACGCGATGCGCCCCCTGCACCACCGCGACCCGGCGTTGGCAGGTGTCGCACTGGCAGACGAACGGCTCGCTGTCGGTCTCATCTGCGACGGTCACCACGTCGCAGAACTGATGTGCCGGCTGGTCTTCCAGGCCACCCCCGACCGCGTCATCCTCGTCACTGACGCCACTGCCGCCGCCGCGATGCCGGCGGGACGCTACCGGCTGGGTGGTCACGACGTCGTGGCCGATACCGCAGGGCACCCGCCGCGTCGCGCGGACGGGACGATCGCCGGCTCGGCCCTCACCCTCGACCAGGCGGTACGCAACGCCGTGTCGTACGGCCTGGACCCCGGCGCCGCGCTGCAGG
>JANWJC010000179.1 GCA_025449595.1 Acidobacteriota bacterium
CCTGGGGCGGGAGTAGCTCCCCAGGGTAGGGCGGGTCTCCCATTACAGCGGTCCGCGAGCGGGGGTGAGACCGTCGTGAGCCAGTTCGGTCCCTATCCGCCGTGCGCGTAAGAGTCTTGAGAAGGGCTGTCCCTAGTACGAGAGGACCGGGACGGACTAACCTCTGGTATGCCAGTTGTTCTGCCAAGAGCACGGCTGGTTAGCTACGTTGGGAAGGGATAACCGCTGAAAGCATCTAAGCGGGAAGCCTGCTTCAAGATGAGGACTCTCACCGGGTTAACCGGGTAAGGCCCCCAGCTAGACCACTGGGTTGATAGGCCGGAAGTGGAAGCGTGGCAACACGTGGAGCTGACCGGTACTAATAGGCCGAGGGCTTGACTACACTTACACTTTCTTGCATCGCGTCCACTGTGCAGTTCCCGAGATACGGTCGGGGACGACTACATCTCAATAGAGTTTCGGCGGCCATGTCGAAAGGGAAACGCCCGGTTCCATTCCGAACCCGGAAGCTAAGCCTTTCAGAGCCGATGGTACTGCGCGGGTGACTGCGTGGGAGAGCAGGACGCCGCCGGACATTCTTCGTGAGAAGGGGTCGCCCACAGGGCGGCCCCTTCTTGCGTTTATCGCCCGGTTCCCGGGCAGGAGGATCGACACGATGAGCAACGACGACAACAAGGACGCCGATCGCACGGCGCGACGTGATGACCGGGGCAGCTCAGGCGGGCCCTCGCGTCGATTCGGACCCACCGGGTCCGGCAGCAGCAGCGGCGCCGGCGGCTCGCGCGACCGCTCGGACCGGCCGCAGAGCCGGCCCGAGCGCAGCGGCTATCCGCGCCGCGACGACCGGGGCGACCGTGCGCAGGGCGACCGTGCGCAGGCCGATCGAGGCGGCTACGGCAACCGTGACGACCGTGGTGGGCAGGGTCGTTCCTCCGGCGACCGGCCGCAGGGGCGCTCGTACCCGGACCGAGGTGGCCGACCGCAGGGTGATCGGGGTGGTTACGCCGCCCGTGACGACCGTGGTGGGCAGGGACGTTCCTCCGGTGACCGTTCGCAGGGTGGCTCGTACGGGGACCGGGCGCGCCCGCAGAGTCGTTCGTACCCGGATCGGGGAGATCGTCCGCAGGGTCGTTCGTACGGGGACCGTCCGCAGGGTGATCGCGGCGGTTACGCCGGTCGTGACGACCGTGGTGGCCAGGGCCGTTCCTCCGGTGACCGTCCGCAGGGTCGCTCGTACGGAGACCGGCCGCAAGGTGACCGGGGTGGGTACGCGGGTCGGGACGACCGCGGTGGACAAGGTCGCTCGTACGGGGACCGTCCGCAGGGTCGTTCGTACGGGGACCGTCCGCAGGGTGACCGCAGTGGATCCGCCGGCCGTGACGACCGGGGCGGACAGAGCCGTTCGTACGGTGACCGCGCGCAAGGTCGCTCGTACCAGGACCGCAGCGACCGTCCGCAGAGCCGCCCGTACGGCGACCGTTCCGACCGCCCGCAGGGTGGCTCGTACGGGGAACGCCCGCAGGGTCGTTCCTACGGGGACCGGCCGCAGGGGGATCGCGGCGGTTACGCCGGTCGTGACGACCGCGGCGGGCAGGGTCGTTCGTACGGTGACCGTCCGCAGGGGAGGTCGTACCAGGACCGGTCCGATCGTCCGCAGGGTGATCGCGGCGGTTACGCGGGCCGTGACGACCGTGGCGGTTCGAGCCGGCCGTCCGGTGACCGCCCGCAGAGCCGTTCCTACGCAGACCGCGGGGATCGCCCACAGGGTCGCTCGTACCAGGACCGAGGCGACCGCCCGCAGGGTGATCGCGGCGGTTACGCCGGTCGTGAGGACCGGGGCGGGCAGGGTCGTTCGTACGGTGACCGTCCGCAGGGCCGCTCCTACAACGACCGTGGCCAGGGTCGCCCCTCCGGCGACCGAGGGCCGCGGTCCGGGTACGGCGGTCGTGACGATCGCCGCTCGGACGACCGGACGCCTCGCCCGGCTGCCGGGCCTCGCGTGCCCGACGACGTCACCGGCCAGGAGCTCGACAAGTCGATCCGCGAGGAGCTGCGGACCCTGTCGCGGGAGGCGTCCGAGATCGTCTCGCGCCATCTTGTGATGAGCGCCCGGTTGCTCGACGACGACCCCGCGGCGGCCTGGGAGCACGCCAAGGCTGCCGTGACGCGTGGCGGCCGGCTCGGGGTGGTCCGCGAGGCGGCGGGGATCTCCGCGTATCGCGCTGGGGAGTACGCCGACGCGCTGGCGCAGTTCCGGGCCGCACGACGCATCTCCGGATCGGACTCGTACTGGCCGATCATGGCCGACTGCGAGCGCGGGCTCGGCCGCCCCGAGCGCGCTCTCACGATGGCCGGAGCTCCCGAGGTCGAGCGGTTGGACCGGGCGGGGAAGGTCGAGATGCGCATCGTGGCCTCCGGCGCCCGACGTGACCTCGGGCAGCTCGACGCCGCGATCGTCACGTTGCAGTGCCAGGAGCTGACGGCTTCGGACCGCACGTCCTGGTCGGCGCGACTGAAGTTCGCCTATGCGGACGCACTGCTGGCTGCCGACCGCACCGACGAGGCGCGCGAGTGGTTCGAGCGGGCCCAGCAAGCTGATGCCGACGACGAGACGGACGCGGCCGAGCGACTGGCCGAGCTGGACGGCATCGTCTGGATCGACGCCGAGGACGACGAGGACGAGGGCGGCGACCTCGGGTCCGAGGACGACGACCTCGAGGCACACGGCAGCGTCGACAGCGAGGCCGACGAAGGCGGACGCGGACGCAACGACGGCGAGGACGCCGACGGCGAGGACGCCGACGGTGAAGTGGCAGCAGCTCGCGGCATCGGCGAGCCCTGGGAAGCAGCGACCTCGTTGCGGTTCGAGGCGCCGGCAATCGCTTCCGAGTCCCTTGTTCCGGAGCCGCTCGCTCCAGGCGTCGCGCTCACGGAGGACGACTCGGACGTGGGTGACGATCTCCCCTGAAGGACCGGGGTGCGGCCCCAGGCGTTGATTGTTCCTGGGCGGCCGGGTGCGCAACACGTTCGTCCACAGGGCGAGCGTTCAGTGCTCACCGGTCCCCAGGCCCGCTCCGGGCCGCGGGGTCCGTGTCACCGGGCCGGGTCAGCGTGGGGGCACCCAGGCGTGACACGGTCGCGCCGTGAGCGAGGGAGGCCCCCTGATGGCCCTATCCACTGATCTTGCTCCGCCGACGTTGGCGGTCCACTGCAACCAGGTCACGCTGGTGGGCCGGCTCGCCGCCGACCCGCTCGAGCGAACCCTGCCCTCGGGTGACCTGCTGGTGGACTTCCGGGTGATCGTGGACCGACCGCAACGTCGCCGCACCGGCGACAGGTCGCGCGCCCGGATCGACACGCTCGACTGTGTGGCCTGGACCAGCCGGCTGCGACGCCAGGTCGGCGCGTGGGATGCCGGGGACGTCGTCGAGGTGACCGGGTCTCTGCGTCGTAGGTTCTGGCGGGCCGCGTCCGGCGCAGCCGCCAGCCGCTACGAGATCGAGGTCGACCAGGCGCGCAAGGTCCGCCGTGTCACGATGGCGCAGTGAGCCAGACGCCTGGAAGTCAGCCCCCTGCGCCATCGCAGGGTGACGCGTACGACTGGTTCGTCCGGGGTCGGGCGCTGTACGAGGACGGCTCAGCGGCGGCCGCGGTCGAGCTGCTCGGTCGTGCGCTCGCGGCAGAACCGCAGGCGCGTTCGATCCGGGAGGTGCTCGCGCGGGCGCTGTTCGACGCGGGGCGTTACCTCGACGCGACGGACGAGTTCGAGGCGCTCGTGGCGCAGGCACCGGACGATCACTACGCGCACTTCGGCGCCGGGCTGGCCAACTGGCGGCTGTCGCACTTCACCGCCGCAGCGGAGCACCTCGCGATCGCGGTCGCCATGCGACCTCAGCGCAAGGAATACCTGCGGGCGCGCGACCAGGTGCGGGCCACGATCCAGGCCCGGGTCGACGCCGGCCTCCCGATCGAGGGTGTCCTGTCGATGACCGACACGACCGCGCTGGAACGCCGGGACCCGAGTCCACCGGACCTGCTGCCGCGAGAACCTGCCCTGCCGGACGTGCCGGCGCCGGGTCTGTCGCCGCTCGCCTCGACTCCGCTCGACCACGTCCAACTTGACCCGCGGCCGGATCCGACCTCGCCGGACCTGAGCACCCCGGGAGCCGGACTGACTGCCGCTGCCCTGTGCCGCTCCCATGACGTCGCGCTGCTCGACCTCGACGGGGTGGTCTATCGCGGGCCGCACGCCGTTCCTCATGCGGTGCAGTGCATCGCGGCCGCGGCGGCACAAGGCCTGCGCGTGGCGTACGTGACGAACAACGCGTCGCGGACCGCGGTGGAGGTGGCCCAACATCTGCGCGATCTCGGCCTGGCTGCGCACGCAGATGATGTGGTGACCTCGGCGCAGGCAGCGGCAGCGCTGATTCGTGATCGGGTCCCCGCCGCCGCTCGGGTCCTGGCGGTGGGCGGCCCCGGGGTCCCGGCGGCACTTGAGGCGGTCGGGCTGACAGTGGTACGGCCGCACGAGCTCGCCGCGGCAGCGAGCCAGGCCGTAACGGGTGCAGCAAACGGCGCGAGTACCGTCGCCGCGGTGCTCATGGGCTACGGGCCGGGCGTGGGATGGGCGGACCTGGCGGAGGCCGCGTACGCCGTCGCAGGTGGTGCGCTGTTCGTCGCGTCGAACACCGACCTGACGGTCCCGACCGACCGCGGTGTCGCACCTGGCAACGGCACGCTTGTCGCGGCGGTCGCCACCGCCACCGGCCGCGACCCCATCGTCGCGGGAAAGCCGTTCGCCCCGTTGCTGGAACAGTCCATGGCACGCACGGATGCCCGGTCACCGCTGGTCGTCGGGGACCGCCTGGACACCGACATCGAGGCGGCGACCCGGCTGGGCCTGCCGAGCCTGCTGGTCCTGACCGGAGTGACGGACGTGCCCGAGCTGCTCGCTGCACCTGCGCAGCACCGGCCGACGTACGTCGCCGCCGACTTGCGTGGCCTGCTCGCCCGGGGGCGGTTGGTGTCGGAGTCCCCGGCCGCGCAGCTGGCGGAAGGGGGTGCCCTGCAGCTCGCCGAGCTCGACGACTCGACCGCCGCTGCCGACCCTCTGCTGCGGCTGCGAGCCGCCGCGGCCGCCTGTTGGGCCGCAGCCGACCAAGGTCGTGCCGTCACCTGGTCGGAGTCGGCCGTCGCCGCACTTGCGGCGGACGTCGAGCGGGCGTTGTCGGGTGGCTCCGGACATTGACCGCCGTGAGCGCGGGCACCGAGCTGATGGCGGCGGGGGTCTCAGAACCAGCGGGGCAGCTCGAGCAGGTCTCGTACGCTGGCCCGTACCTTGATCTTGCGCGTCGCCCACGCGAGCGGGAACGACAGCTCGCCGTTGACCAGCTCGAGCAGGTGGTCCGAGGACATCTCCAGCCCGACGTCGGCGTTCGAGCCGTCCTCGTCGTCGTCGCTGACTCCCACCAGCGCCCCGGACTCCAGGCGCGCGTGGAACGTCCGCGGCAGGTCCGGCAGCACCAAGGACAGCGAGCGGTCAGGGATCTTGCGGCGCTTGTGCTCTTCGAGCTCCATGAGGAGGTCCACGAGCGCGGCGACCGCCTCGCGGGACTGCTCCAGGGTGGCCATGGCCGTCCTCCTGCTGGTACCGCACCGACTCCGGGCTCCTGACATGTGTCCGGTTGCGGTGCCGAGACGCTAGCGCAGGTCCGCGCGATAGCGTGGAGCCAGGACCGTCGGTCGCGACGGGACTTTGTGCCTGGAGGTGTCACAGTGCTCGATGCCGTACGCGGCTACCTGCAGATGGCCACCGGTCTGACCGAGATCACGGTGCGCAAGGCGCTCGAGGTGGCGGAGTCGCTGCTGGGCGGAGATGTCGACACCGGTGAGGACTCCGGCGGGGACGGCTCGGCGGGGGCGGGGAAGCCGGCCGACTCGCAGGTGCAGGACCTCGCCGACGACATCGTCAGCCACGCGACGGCGGACAAGGAGGCACTCGTCGGCCTGATCCGCGGCGAGATCGACCGCGCGGCGGGGCGCCTCGGCTTCGTGCGCGAGGAGGAGCTCGCGGCGGTACGCCGACACGTCGTAAGGCTCGAGGGACAGGTCGTCGAGGTACGCGCCGAGCTGGCCGCGTTGGGGACGCCGGGGCAGACCCGATCGACGCTGGCCAAGCCCCGTAGCAAGTCGGCCCCCGCGTCGTCGGCCGCCGCACCGAGCGGAGCAACCAACGTCGCGGCCGAGTCCGGTGCGGCCGCAGTGCAGGGCGCGGCACCCGACGGGAGCGCCAAGCCGGTGAAGCGCAAGGTGCCGGCAGGCACAAGGGCCGCCGCTGCGTCTCAAGCCGACGCCAGTTCGCCGCAGGCTGACGCGTGAGCGAGGCCGATGCGAACGAGTATCAGCAGTTCAGCGCGCCGGAGCACCACGACGTGGAGCCCCTGAGCGCACCGGACGACTCGCAGGTGAGCCAGGACGATGCGGACGCGTACCAGCAGCTCAGCGGGCCTGAGCAGGACGCGGACCAGCTGACCGGACCCGAGGACCGGCAGCCGGTCGAGAGCACACAACTCACCAGCTCCGAGGAGCCGCCGGAAGGGCAGAGTACGGCGGAGCCGGACACCGCCGGTGACGAGGTCGACCGATCGGTGCCGACCACCGGCGACGCCCGCGTCGATGATGCCTTGGGACGACTGGGCGACCTGACCGGACTGCCGGTCGCCGAGCACCTGCCCGTCTACGAGGACGTCCAGCGCCGGCTGCACGACGCGCTCGCCGACCTCGACGAGCGCTGACGTCCTCGCCGGCGTCCCTCGATGACCCGACGTCGCCTTGACGCCGAGCTTGTGCGCCGCTCGCTGGCCCGCAGCCG
>JANWJC010000180.1 GCA_025449595.1 Acidobacteriota bacterium
GTCACTGTCGAGCGCGGGTTCGTACCCACCGACGAGCGGCTGCGTACCAACGTCGCAGGCGTCTACGCGGTCGGGGACATCGTGCCCGGGCTGCAGCTGGCGCACCGCGGCTTCGCCCAGGGCATCTTCGTGGCCGAGGAGGTGGCCGGGCTCGCGCCCCACGTCATCGACGAGGCCAGCATCCCGCGCGTCACGTACTGCGAGCCCGAGGTCTCCAGCGTCGGCTACACCGAGGCACAGGCCATCGAGCGCCTCGGCTCCGACAAGGTCGAGTCGTACGAGTACAACCTCGGCGGCAACGGCAAGAGCCAGATCCTCGGCACCACAGGTTTCGTGAAGCTGGTGCGGGAGAAGGACGGTCCGGTCATCGGCGTCCACATGGTCGGCTCGCGGGTCGGCGAACTGATCGCGGAGGGTCAGCTGATCGTGAACTGGGAGGCGTACCCCGAGGACGTCGCCTCCCTCATCCACCCCCACCCGACGCAGAGCGAGGCCGTCGGAGAGGCGTTCCTGGCTCTGGCCGGCAAGCCGCTGCACTCCCACGACTGACCAGGCAGGATCTACCCGTACGTCCCCAACGAAGGAGCACGCAGCTCATGTCGGTCTCGGTCACCATGCCAGCCCTGGGAGAGTCCGTCACCGAGGGCACGGTGTCCCGCTGGCTGAAGTCGGTCGGCGACACCGTGGCGCTGGACGAGCCGCTGGTGGAGGTCTCGACCGACAAGGTCGACACCGAGATCCCCTCCCCGGTCGCCGGCGTGGTCCTGTCCATCGCGGTCAACGAGGACGACACGGTCGCGGTGGGCGCCGAGCTCGCGGTCATCGGTGCGGCGGCGGAGGCATCGGCTCCCGGCGCCCCCGCCGCCGCACCGGCACCCGTTGCCTCTGCTGCGCCGGCACCCGCTGCCGAGCCGGCCGTGACTGCTCCGGTCGTGGCTGCGCCCGTGGCGGCTGCGCCCGCGGCTGCCGGCCCGTTCAGCGCCGGCCCGGCGTCCGCGCCTGCCGCTCCCGTGGCGGCTGCCGGGTCGACCGGGGTCGGCACACCGGTCGTGCTGCCGGCGCTGGGTGAGTCTGTGACCGAGGGCACCGTGTCCCGCTGGCTGAAGTCGGTCGGCGACACCGTGACGGCCGACGAGCCACTGGTGGAGGTCTCGACCGACAAGGTCGACACCGAGCTGCCGTCCCCGGCAACGGGTGTGCTGCTCGAGATCAGCGTCTCGGAGGACCAGACGGTCCCGGTCGGGACCACGCTGGGTGTGATCGGCGCGGTCGGCGCCCCAGCCGCGGCGGCACCCGCTGCGCCCGCGGCCCCGGCACCGGCGCCAGCCCCGGCACCAACGCCAGCCCCGGCACCTACGCCTACGCCTGCGGCTCCGGTCGCTGCGGCCCCCGCGCCGCCGGCCGCCCCGGCACCCGTACCTGCCGTCGCGCCGCCCGTACCGGCACCTGCTGCACCCGCGCCTGCGGCACCTGAGGCCGTCGGTGGTGACGAGGGGTCGTACGTCACTCCGCTGGTACGCAAGATGGCCACCGACCTGGGCATCGACCTCGCCTCGGTCGTCGGCACGGGGGTGGGTGGCCGGATCCGCAAGCAGGACCTGCAGGCCGCCGCTGCCGCCCGCGCAGCTGCCGCCGCCAAGCCGGTCCAGGCCTGACCGCTCGCGGCGGCCGCCGCCGCGAGCGCCGCCACGGCACGCCGGGGCAGTACCGAGAAGCTGTCGCGGTTGCGCCGGGTGATCGCGGAGCGGATGGTCGAGTCGCTGCAGACCTCAGCACAGCTGACCACCGTCGTCGAGGTCGACGTCACGCGCATCGCCGGCCTGCGTACCCGGGTGAAGGCCCACTTCGCGGCGACCGAAGGGGTGGGCCTGTCGTTCCTGCCGTTCTTCGCAAAAGCGACCGTGGAGGCGTTGAAGACGTTCCCGCAGGTGAACGCCTCGATCGACGTGGCGGCAGGGACGGTGACCTACCACGACGGCGAGCACCTCGGGGTGGCCGTCGACACCGAGCGTGGGCTGCTGGTCCCGGTCATCCGGGACGCCGGCGACCTCAACATCGCCGGGTTGGCTCGCAAGGTGGCCGACCTGGCCGAACGTACCCGCTCCAACCGGGTCTCCCCCGACGAGCTGTCCGGCGGGACGTTCACGCTCACGAACACCGGCAGCCGCGGCGCCCTGTTCGACACCCCGATCATCAACCAGCCGCAGGTCGCGATCCTGGGCACCGGTGCGGTCGTCAAGCGGCCCGTCGTGGTGACCGACGAGACCGGCGCGGACTCCATCGCGATCCGGTCGATGGTCTACCTGGCACTGACGTACGACCACCGTCTCGTCGACGGCGCCGATGCCTCCCGCTTCCTGGTCGCCATCAAGGCCCGCCTGGAAGAAGGCAACTTCGAGTCCGAGCTCGGACTCACCTGACCGAACGAGGGAGGGCGGCATGAAGGTCGTCGTCACCGGATCGTCGGGCGTGATCGGTACCGCCCTGGTGCAAGCGCTGCGGGCCGACGGCCACGACGTCGTACGGCTGGTACGTCGCGAACCCGCCGAGTCCGGCGAGGTCCGCTGGCACCCGGACTCCCGCGCGATGAACGACGACGCGCTCGTCGCCGCGCTGCGCGGAGTCACGGCCGCCGTCAACCTCGCCGGCGCCGGCGTGGGCGACAAGCGATGGAGCGAGTCGTACAAGCAGCTGCTGCGCTCCAGCCGGGTCGACTCGACGACCGCTCTGGTGGCTGCCCTGGGCCGGCTGGACCCGACCCCGCAAGTGCTGGTGTCCGGTTCCGCCTACGGGTACTACGGCGACACCGGCGACGCCGTGGCCGACGAGACCACAGTGCAGGGGCGTACGTTCCTGGCCGGCCTGGCCGGTGCCTGGGAGCAGGCCGCAGCGCCGGCCGAGAAGGCCGGGATCCGGGTCGTGTACGTACGAACCGGCCTGGTCGTCTCCCCCGACGGCGGCGCATTCGCCAAGATGCTGCCGCTGGTACGCGCCGGGGTCGGCGGTCGGCTGGGCAGCGGCCGGCAGTGGTGGCCGTTCATCTCCTTGCGCGACCATGTGGCGGCCACGATGCGCCTGCTGCAGGACGACGCCGCCCACGGCCCGTACAACCTCACCGCGCCCGAGTCGTGCACCAACGCCGACGCCACTGCCGCGATGGGCAAGGCCTTCGGACGCCCCACCGCCGTCCCGGTCCCGGCGTTCGCCGTCCGCGCTGCCCTCGGCGAGTTCGCCGACGAGGTCCTGAACAGCCGCCGCGTGATCCCGGCCCGCCTGCTCGCCAGCGGCTTCACTTTCCGCGATCCCACGATCACCGACGCCGTCGCGACCCTCGTCACCTGATCGCCGGATCCCTCGGGCACGCACGCCCGCTCAACGCCGGACCGCGTCGTGGATCCGCCACGGCTGACCCGACCCGTCCCTGACCAGACTCACCCGCCACGACGCCAACGCCCTGGCAGGGCCGGCGAGCACCACCTGACCGTCGGGGCCGACCAGGCGGTAGTCCGCCCGCGTGTCGACGACCTCGACCTCGGCACGGTCGACTCCCACCTCGAGCGCCACAGCCAGTCGCACCGTCGTCTCACCGCCGACCAGGCGCAACCCGGCTGAGGCTCGGGCCGTCATCGTCGCGACGTCGCGGGCGTACGCAGGCCCGTCCGGATCGACGGTCATCGCCAACCGAGCGGCCGATCCGCCGGTCATCGCGGCGGCACGCGCCGTATCCAGTCGCGCCACCGTCCCACGCCAGTCGGTGTCCTCGGCGCCCGTCCCCGCGGGCGCCCTCGGGACGGCCGACACGGTTGCCGCTTCCTCGCCCCAGCCGGCCAGCCCGGACACCCCGCGCACGACGAGGACCACCCCGAGCACCGCCACCAGGCCCAGCAGCATCGGACGGTCCAAGGATCTGCCTGGCCACCGCGACAACAACGGGTGAGCCGACAAACCCCGCAGCAGGTCGGTCGAGCCGAGCAGCAACGCACCGCGCCGCCGAGAAGTGCGCGGCCCCGAAGCCACAGGTACGACTTCTGGGGCTGGGTCCTCAGATACACCAGCCACACCATCGGTTTCCGGCGCCGCCGCGGGCGGCGCCACCGTAGGGACCGAGCCGGCGCGTACCCGACCCACACCAGTCCTGACCGACACGCCCAGGCCGGGTCCGACCGCAGGGACCGGGCTGGCACCCACCCCACCGACATCAGCCCGGGCCGGTTCCGCCGGCGCGGTGAAGCCGTCGGGGAAAGGCGCCACCGGGGAGCACTGCGCCTCCAGGGCCCTGCCCAGCGCCGGGACCGTCGGGCGCTGGGCCGGATCGGGGTCCGCGCCTCGCACCAGCAGCAGCGCCAGCTCCCCGCCCAGCGTGCCAGCCTGGAAGCCGGCCTCGAGCAGCACCACCAGGTCCCGCACGTCGTCGGCTGTCGTCGGCACGCCGTCCGCGCCAGGCGCCCACGCGGCCGCGCACCCGGCGAGCTCGACCACCCCACCGGGCGACACGAGTACGAGGTCCGCACCGACCCGGCCGTGCACCAGCCCGCCGGCGTGCAGGGCACCGAGTGCCTGGCACAGCGCCAGGCCCACGGCGACCGTCTCGGCCACCGTCGCGGGCCGGCGGGCGGTGAGCTCGGCCCAGCTGACCGAGCCCACAGGCACGTAGTGCATGAGCGAGAACCCTTCCGGTCCCTCCGCGATCCGCCGCAGCGGACTCAGATGGGGCGCGTCGAGCGCGGCGAGCCGGGCCAGCGCGCGTCGCAGGCCGTCCCGCTGCTCGACAGTCGCCCCGGCCAGCGACAGGAACGACGTGTGTTCCTGCGAGCGACCAGCGGGCGGCTCGGCCGTGCGCCCACGGGCAGGCAGGGACTTCTCGGTGATGGTCATGGCGCCCAGGGTGCCGCGGGGACGGCACTTTCCGCGGCCCTCGTCCACAGGGCCCCGACCGGCGCTGCCGTGACCGTGGCGTAGGTTCCGGAGCCATGACCACGCGCCGCATCCTCGCCACCTCCGGCGGCTTCCTGCCACGGCGCGACGGGCGCTACAACGGGCGCCTACCTGGCCGTACCGTCCTGCAGGCCCTGCACCTGTCGGGCAAGGACCGCCCCCGCGTGCTGCTGCTGGAAACGGCCGGCGGAGACAACGACACGTACTTCACCCTGAAGTACCAAGCACTTTCCCGGGTCGGCGCCGACGTCGACCACCTCGCGCTCTTCCCGATGCCGAACCAGCCGGTCGAGGAGGCCCTCGGCCGCGCCGACGTCGTCTGGGTGGGCGGCGGCTCGGTCGCGAACCTGCTGGCCTGCTGGCGGGTCCACGGTGTCGACGCGGCGATGCGCGACGCCTGGGAGCGCGGAGTCGTGCTGGCCGGGGTCAGCGCCGGGTCGATCTGCTGGCACGTCGGCGGCGCGACCGACTCGTACGGACCGCAGCTGCGTCCGATCACCGACGGACTGGGGCTGCTGCCGTACGGCAACGGCGTGCACTACGACAGCGAGGCGCAGCGCCGGCCCCTGGTCCAGTCACTCGTGGCCGACGGCACCCTGCCCACGACGTACTGCACCGATGATCGCGTCGGCATCCTGTACGAAGGCACCGACCCAGTCGAGGTCGTGACCGACGAGGACGTCGATCCGGACACCGGGCCGACCGCGTACCGGGTCGAGCTGGTCGACGGCACCCTGGTCGAGACCCGGCTCGCCCCCGGCCCCATCACCTGACCTACGGCGGCGATCTAGTCCTTCGGGCCGCCGGCCACGTACACGACCTGGCCGGAGACGAAGGACGCCTCCTCGCGTACGAAGAACGAGACTGTGGCCGCAATGTCCGCCGGCTGACCCACACGCGCGACCGGGATCTGGCTGGCAGCGGCCGCCTTGAAGTCATCGAAGGACATGCCGACCCGGGCAGCGGTGGCCGCGGTCATCTCGGTCTCGATGAAGCCCGGCGCGACGGCGTTGACTGTGATGCCGAACTTGCCCAGCTCGATCGCCAGCGTCTTGGTGAAGCCCTGCAACCCAGCCTTCGCCGCGGAGTAGTTGGCCTGACCCCGATTGCCCAGCGCGGAGGTGCTGGACAGGCTCACGATCCGGCCCCACTTCGCCGCGGTCATGTGCGCCTGGACGGCCCGACTCATGAGGAACGAGCCCCGCAGGTGCACGCCCATGACGGTGTCCCAGTCCAGGGTCGTCATCTTGAACAGCAGGTTGTCCCGGG
The DNA here is from genome assembly GCA_025449595.1 of Acidobacteriota bacterium. GTDB lineage: Bacteria > Actinomycetota > Actinomycetes > S36-B12 > CAIYMF01 > JAFIHG01. The sequence continues at coordinate 6,205 of JANWJC010000180.1, forward strand.
TCACCCCGGCGTTGTTCACCAGCACGGTCGGCGCCCCGAGCTCCGCGGCCACCCGCGCCACGGCCGCCGCGACCCCCGCCTCGTCGGCCACGTCCGCGCCGACCGCCAGCGCTCGACGCCCGCACTGCTGGACCTGCTCGACCACCGACCGGCAGCTCTCCTCGTCGAGGTCGAGAACGGCCACGTCGAAGCCGTCCTGCGCCAGGCGCACCGCGACGGCGGCACCGATGCCGCGCGCCGCACCCGTCACGATCGCGGTGCGGCTGGGCTCGGTCATCTGTGCTCCCGGTTCGGCTGTTCATGACAACGGCCGACGGTGCGGCACCGCGGCTCCGGCACCTGGTACGTCGGGTGGACGTCCAGGGCTCGGCGCCGCAAAGACTACCCACCAGGTGGCTGCCTTCCGGCGACGCGTCATGGGTACAGTCCCGGCACCTGACTGCGGTGGAACTGGAACGACGCGACGGTCCACCATGCCATCGTCACTGGGGGGAACCATGCTGAGACCTGTGCGGACCACCCGGCCGGGACGGTGTCGTGCGTACGACGCCGTCCGTGCCCGCGCGAGCGCTGCACGTGCGGATCGAGCCAGCCGATGAGCCGGCTCGAGGACGACGCGCTGGCCGTCGAGCTGGCCGGGGCCGCGGGCGCCCTGCTGCTCTCGGTCCGCGAGGAGGCGTTCGCCGAGGGCGCCCCGGTAGGCAGGTTGCTCGGTGAGCTTGGTGACCGCCGGGCCAACGAGCTCATCCTGGAGCGGCTTCGCCTGGACCGTCCCGTTGACAGCGTGCTCTCGGAGGAGTCCGCCGATGACCGCTCCCGGGTGGACGCGGACCGGGTATGGATCATCGACCCGCTCGACGGCAGCCGGGAGTTCGGGCTGGCCGGGCGCTCGGACTGGGCCGTACACGTGGCGCTGTGGGAGCGGGGCAAGGAGGTCACAGCGGCTGCCGTGGCGCTGCCCGCGCTCGGTACGGTCGTCGGGACGCAGGACCGGCAGGCTTCCTCAGCCGTACACAGTCCGCCGCGGGTGCTCGTGAGCGACTCACGGCCACCGGCATTCCTGACACAGCTGTGCGCTCGCCTGGGCATGGCTGCGGTGCCGATGGGATCGGCCGGTGCCAAGGCCATGGGGGTGGTACGAGGCGACGCGGATGCGTACGTCCATGCCGGCGGCCAGTGGGAGTGGGACTCCGCCGCGCCGGTCGGTGTCGCGCTCGCGCACGGTCTGCACGCGAGTCGCCTCGATGGCAGCCGGCTTCGGTACAACCAGGCCAACCCCTACCTGCCGGACCTGTTGATCTGCCGGCCCGAGCTGGCCGACCAGATGCTGACGACGATCGCGGCCGTGCAGGGACGGGGCCGTCCCGGCGGCTCCGCGTCGGATGAGAACTCCCACCGGTGAGGGTTACGGTGGCGGGGTGACGATCACCCCCACCGCAGGAGCCGTGCTGCGCCTGGTGCGGGTCGGTTTCGGTGCCGACGCGGTGCCGTACGAGCAGGCATGGCAGCAGCAGCGCGCGATCCACGACGCGGTCGCGGACGGCCGGGAGCCGGACACCGTGCTGCTGCTGGAGCACCCGCCGGTCTACACCGCAGGCCGGCGCACCGAGGCGCAGGACCGCCCGACCGACGGCACCGCCGTCGTCGAGGTGGACCGCGGCGGTCGCATCACCTGGCACGGGCCCGGGCAGCTGGTGGGCTACCCGTTGGTGCGGCTGCCCGACCCGATCGACGTCGTGGCACACGTACGACGCCTGGAGGACGTGCTGATCGCCACGTGCGCGGACCTCGGGGTGAGCGCGGGGCGGGTCGCCGGGCGCAGCGGCGTGTGGCTTCCGGCCGACACCCCGCTGCAGGGCACCCGACCCGAGCGCAAGGTCGCGGCCATCGGCGTCCGGGTGTCGCGCGGGGTGACCATGCACGGCTTCGCCCTGAACTGCGACTGCGACCTGGGCTGGTTCGACCGGATCGTCCCCTGCGGCATCGCCGACGCCGGCGGGACCTCCCTGAGCGCCGAGCTGGGCCGCACCATCCCCGTCAACGACGCGCTGCCCTACGTAGAGA
>JANWJC010000181.1 GCA_025449595.1 Acidobacteriota bacterium
CCGCGCTGGTGGAGACCGGCTCCCGGATGGACGAGGTGATCTTCGAGGAGTTCAAGGGCACCGGCAACATGGAGCTCAAGCTCGACCGCAAGCTCGCGGACAAGCGGATCTTCCCGGCGGTCGACATCGACGCCTCCGGTACCCGTAAGGAAGAGATCCTCATGGCACCGGACGAACTCAAGATCGTCTGGAAGCTGCGCCGGGTGCTGCACGCCCTCGACCAGCAGCAGGCGATCGAGCTGCTGCTGGGCAAGCTCCGCGAGACCCGTACCAACTACGAGTTCCTGCTCCAGATCCAGAAGACCACGCCCTCGGTCGGCCCCGGGTCCGACAACGACTGACCCGCACGCTCGAAGGAGCACGACGAAGGCCCGACCCCCGTGGGGTCGGGCCTTCGTCGTCACGCGCGCGCGGGTGCTCCGGTACGACCGGGGCTCATCACGTCCGGGCCTGATCACGACGGGATAGTGCTGGTCGTCGAGCGTGCTCCACCGGTACCCGCTTGGTGTGTTGTCCGAGAGATCGCGTGGGGGTGGGTTGCGCCCGTGTGCGCCTGATTGGTCACGCTGCGTCACCGCGAGTATCGACTTGGTCAAGAACCTCAAGCCCGAACGGGCGAGCGCCGAAAGGGTTCAGAACCGGAAATCAGACCATCTCTGGAAGGACCCACAATGTCACGGACCGCCCGTCGTCGAGCGCTTCGCGCCGTCGCCCCTGTCGCCGGCCTGCTCGCCGCCGGTCTGCTCGTCTGGCAGGGCTCCTACGCGGCCTTCAGCGCCACCACCACCAGCCCGACCAACAACTGGGCCACCGGCCAGGTGAGCCTGCTCAACAGCACCAACGCCTTCGCCACACCAATCGGCACCGCCGCCTTCACGGTGGCCAACATGGCCCCTAGCGCCACAGCGGTCTCCAAGTGCATCACGGTGCAGAGCAACGGCAACCTCGCCGGCAACGTGAAGCTCTACGCGGCGAACGTCACACCCAGCGTCGTCGGCACGAACCAGCTGTCGGCCAACATCTCGGTCACGATCTCCGAGATGACCGCGGGCGTAACCAACAGCAATGTCACGGCCGCTTGCGTCGGCTTCGTCGCCAACGCGACCACGCCTCTCACGGCAAATCTGAATGCTCTCCCGACCACGTACGGAACCGGGTTCGGGACCTTCGCCCCGACGGGCGCCGCCACCCAGTACTCCGCCTACAAGATCACTTACCTTTTCAACCCTGGCCCGGCCGTCGCCGACGTCCAGGGCAAGAGCGCAAGCGCGGACTTCGTCTGGGAGATCCAGAGCAGCTAGCCAGATGTCACGGCGGATCGGCCCTGGCCCTTCGGGTCGGGGCCGACCCCTGACCGTCGCCAGCTCTCGCAATCGTCCGCCCCCGCTCCAGGAGAGGAGGACCCATGAGTACCAGCACGGCACCGTCGCCGGAAGCGGCGGTCGATGCCCCGCCACCCACCGAACCGCACTACAGCCGGGTCCTGCTCGCAGCAGGTTTCATCAGCCGGGCCTGGTTGTGGTTCGTGGTCGGGTGCCTGGCAGTCACCCTGCTGCCGATCCTGATCGGGTGGCGGCCGTACGTCGTCGAGTCCGGCTCCATGGAGCCCCGGATCCACGTCGGCGACGTCGTCCTCGCCTCCCCGAACCAGGACCCGCAGCAGCTGCTCGGCCGCGTCACGGTTTTCACCGACCCGGCCAAGCCGGAGAACACCAAGACCCACCGAGTCGTCCAGATCGCGCCGGACGGCACGCTCGTGACGAAGGGGGACGCCAACCCGACCCCCGACTCCGTCCACGTCCCGATGTCGGACGTACGAGGACTGGGTCGACTGCTCGTCCGTTTCGTCGGGCTGCCGCTGATCTGGCTGCAGACCCAGGAGTGGCTGTGGCTGCTGCTCCTCGTCGCCAGTCTGATCGGCTCGGCGTACGTCGTCAGCCGCGACCACGAGGAGGAGCCGACCTCGTCCGAGGAGTCGGGGGACGGCCCGGATGACGCCGCGGGGGAGCTTGCCGATGTCGTGCCGTTCCCGACGCGACTCGCTGCGGGCGGTTCAGGCCAGATCGCCGCGACCTCGCCGCTGCCCCCCGAGCTGCAACGCACCGCCGGACCGGCCCTGAAGCCCGCGGGCCCCCTCGGCCGCTGGGCGCTGCGTGCCGGCTACAGCGTTGTCCTGGTCGCCGCGTTGATCATCCCCACGTCACAGGCGGCCTTCAGCGCGACGACGAAGAGCGTGGGCAACAGCTGGTCGGTCCCCAACTTCGACTACACCACCCAGGTCAAGGCCTTGAACCCGTGGCTGTACTGGAAGCTCGACGACACCGGGACGACCGCAGCTTCCGCCGTGACCCCCGGACTCACGGGCACGTACAACCCCGGAAACGGCGCTGCGTACTTCACGCAGTCGGCCGCCGGTGCTCTTACCAGCGACACCCCGAACCTCGCCGTGACGCTGAACAGCACCAGCTCGTGCATCAACACGACCTCGACGACGTCCATCGCGGCTCCTCCGAGCTTGACGGAGATCGTCTGGTTCAAGACCACGACGACGGTCGGCGGCAAGCTGCTCGGCTTCGAGACCCCGCGGACCGGCGTGGCGCAGGCCGGCAACGGGGGGACGTACGACCGCCACATCTATATGGACGGGACCGGCAAGATCTGGTTCGGCGTCTACAACGGCGGGGACCAGCTGCTCAGCTCCCCGACCGCCCTCAACAACGGCAAGTGGCACATGGCCGCGGCGACGCTGGGATCGTCGGGGATGGCGCTCTACATCGACGGTGCGCTCGTCGCCTCCGGCGCCAACACGATGGGCGAGTCATCGACGGGTTGGTTCCGTGCCGGCTGCGGCAACCTTGCCGGCTGGTCCGACGGTTGGACCGGCGCCAACACGCCGCCGGCCAGCACCACGCCCACGAACTACCCGTTCGCCGGGTCGCTGGACGAGATCTCGATCTGGAACTCGGCACTCACCGCCGCCCAGATCAACTTCCTCTACTTCACCCACTGAGCCCCCGCGGCCGCGAGCGACCCGCCTCAAGATCGCCGTTTCGGGTCAGAGGTCGCAGTTGAACTGCCTTGATCGTCCCTAGGGGAAGATCAAGGGAGCGGGGGCGGCCAGGAGTTCGGGGGGCGGTGAGCGGGTGCGGTGGGGGAATGCCGGGGTGCTGGTGCCGGTTTGGTGAGGTACCGCACCGGTGGCACACTGGGCGGTCGGTCCGGTTCACGCCGTACGCCGCACCAGCGGCCGCTGCGAGCGACCCGGCGCCACGAGAAGGAGCACCGATGAAGGCCGATATCCACCCGGCGTACGCCGAGACCGCGGTCACCTGCAACTGCGGCAACGAGTTCACGACCCGCAGCACCGCCAAGAGCGGCGCGATCCACGTCGAGGTCTGCAGCGCCTGCCACCCGTTCTACACGGGCAAGCAGAAGATCCTGGACACCGGCGGCCGCGTGGCCAAGTTCGAGAAGCGCTTCGGCAAGAAGGCCGACGCCCCCTCCTCCTAGCCGATGAAGTCCCCTACTGACTCGCTTCGCGCGTCAGCGGGGGCCCCGCGGGCGGGGCGCCGTCTCGGCGCACCGCGGCGCACCCAATCCGGCGGCGGAGTGCACGACAACAGGAGGCACGGGTGTTCGAGGCCGTCGAGACACTGGTGGCCGAGTACGCCGACCTCGAGGCCACGCTCGCCGACCCCGCGATCCACGCCGACCAGAACGCGGCTCGCAAGCTGGCGAGGCGGTACGCGCAGCTGCGCCCGGCCGTCACGACGTATCGCGAGTGGCAGCGCGTCGGGGAGGACCTCGTCGTCGCGCAGGAGCTCTCGTACGACGACCCGTCGTTCCGCAGCGAGGCCGACGAGCTCGCCACCCAGCAGCAGAGCCTGGGCGAGAAGCTGAACCTGCTGCTCATCCCGCGAGACCCCCTCGACGACTCCGACGTGATCCTGGAGATCAAGGCAGGTGAGGGCGGCGACGAGTCCGCGCTGTTCGCCGGTGACCTGTTGCGGATGTACCTGCGCTACGCCGAGCAGCGTGGCTGGAAGGCCGACGTGCTCGAGGCTGAGGAGTCCGACCTCGGCGGCTACAAGGACATCGCGGTCGCGATCAAGGCCCGTGGCCAGGTCGAGCCCGGCGAGGCGCCCTACGCCCGCCTCAAGTACGAAGGCGGCGTGCACCGCGTGCAGCGGGTCCCGGTGACCGAGTCGCAGGGTCGGATCCACACCAGCGCCGCCGGAGTGCTGGTGCTGCCCGAGACCGAGGACGTCGCGGTCGAGATCGACCCGAACGACCTGCGCATCGACGTGTACCGCTCCAGCGGCCCGGGTGGTCAGAGCGTCAACACGACCGACTCGGCGGTACGCATCACCCACCTGCCGACCGGCACCGTCGTCAGCTGTCAGAACGAGAAGAGCCAGCTGCAGAACAAGGAATCGGCGCTGCGCATCCTGCGCGCCCGGCTGATCGCGCTCGCGGAGGAGGCGGCCGCGCGGGAAGCCTCGGACGCGCGCCGCTCCCAGGTCCGCACCGTCGATCGCAGCGAGCGGATCCGCACGTACAACTTCCCGGAGAACCGCATCAGCGACCACCGCGTCGGCTACAAGGCGCACAACCTCGACCAGGTCCTCGACGGAGAGCTCGAGCCGATCGTGCAGGCCTGCATCACGGCGGACCAGGCCGCGCAGATGGCCGCACTGGGCGAGCCGGCGTGACCGAGGTCTCCGGGCGCCCGCTGCGTACGGTCCTTGTCGACGCCGAGCGCCGCCTCGCCGCAGCCGACGTCCCGAGCCCCCGGACCGACGCCGAGCTGCTGCTGGCCCACGTCCTCGGGGTCACTCGTGGGCACCTGGTGCTGTCCGAGGAGGTCGACCGGAGCGCCCTGGTGCGGTTCGAGTCGCTGCTGGCCAAGCGGGCGGCCCGCCAGCCGTTGCAGCACCTGATCGGGGAGGCGCCCTTCCGGTACGGCACGGTGGCCGTCGGCCGCGGCGTGTTCGTACCCCGCCCGGAGACCGAGATCGTCGCCGAGGCCGCGATCCGACTGCTGCGCGAGTCCCCGCACCGCCTCGTCGTCGACCTCTGCTCCGGCTCCGGAGCCCTCGGCCTGTCATTGGCCGTGGAGGTGCCGGGTACGACGGTGCACCTGGTCGAGCTCGACCCGGTGGCCCTGCCGTGGCTGGAGCGCAACGTCGCCGACTACGCCGACCGGATCGACGCCGCCGGCTCGCTGGTCCTGGTCCACCACGCTGATGCCGGCCTCGTGCACGAGGACGCCCTCGCGGCCATCGCCGGCACCGTCGACCTCGTCACCTGCAACCCGCCGTACATCCCCGACGGTGCGTTCCCCCGCGATCCGGAGGTGCGCGAGTACGACCCGGCCAAGGCTCTGTACGGCGGCACCGACGGCCTCGACGTGGTTCGCGCCGTCGCGGTGTCGGCGGCCGCGCTACTGCGGCCGGGCGGCGTGCTGGTGATGGAGCACGGCGACGCCCAGGGGGAGTCGGCGGGCGAGCTCGGGGTCCCCGCGGTGCTGCGGGCAGCGGGCTACCTCGACGTCCTGGACCGGGTCGACCTGGCCGGTCGGGACCGCTACACCGTCGCGTCCCGCGCCTGACGGGTCGCAAGCACGGTCCCGCAAACCCTGCGGCCCGCCATCCGTCGCCGATGAGGCAGGATCACCGGATGTGAGCCTGCTCTTCGACTGTTCGGTCCCCGACGACCGGATCCACGGCCTGGCCGCTGCCGCCACCGCGATTCGCCGCGGCGACCTGGTGGTCCTGCCCACCGACACCGTCTACG
>JANWJC010000182.1 GCA_025449595.1 Acidobacteriota bacterium
CGGCTGCGGCTTGCGCCTGTTGAGCGGCCAGCGCCTTCGCTACGGCGGCGTCCACTTCCTGCTGCTGGGCGGTGGCGGCTTCCTGCTGCTGGTAGGCCTCAGCCTGCGCCTGCGTGTCGGCCTTCTCGGCCTGCTTGCGCTGGGAGTGCCCGACCACGGCGGTAGCCGTCCCGGCCACGACGGCGGTGCGTGCCGCGACCCCGATCAGTCCGGGGCGGCCCACTCTGCGTCTCATCATGCGAATTCTCCTAGGTGCGTTTGTGGTGTGTGGACGGTGCCGGTCGGGTCACACGTCGATCGCGTCGAACGCGGAGGCCACGTCCAGGGCCGAGATCCGTTCCTGGGCGATGAGGAATCCGCCGTTGGCCGCGATCGCCTGGACAGCCTTGACAGCCCAGGTGTTCTCCCATGCGATGAGAAGGGCCGACGTGCCCGGCAGCAGTCCCTCGGTCACCGCGCTCACGTCGTCCTCGGCCAGCAGTCCGGGAGCATCGACAACGGCCATCGTGAGGTCTCCGATGCCGTGCTCGTCCGCGTCGTCGACCTCGAGATAGACCAGCTCGCCGTCCAGCGTCCTGGACACGAAGATCAGATCCAGCAGTCGCGCCGTCCCCGCGCGCACGATGTCGGCGATGGCCGGCGCGACGCTGCCGTCGAACTCGGCGGTGGGGAAGCCGATCACCACCACGTCCACCGGCCCGACGGGTCGAATCATCGTGCTCATCTGATCTCCTTGGTCATGTCAGTCAACCGGATCACCCGGTAGGCGCAAAACGTACCCCAGGTGCACCGGTTCCTCGTCCGGATACGACCATTACCTGGCGTCCGTCGATCTTGACCCGCCGATAGCGCCCACTCTGTTACCGCGCAAGGTGTCGGGAGAGGAACTCCAGCTCGACCTCGGCGTGCCGCAGCTGCTCGTCCACGTTGCTCGCATGGTGCCCGGCCGGGTAGACGTGCGCCTCGACGTTGCCGCCACGAGCGCGCAGCGCCTCGACGTAGTGGCGTACCTGACGGATCGGGCAGGCGCTGTCATGCTCCCCGGCGACCAGCAAAATGGGCGCCCGGACCGCGTCGACGTACGTGATCGGGGACCGCTCGGCGTAGCGCTCGGGCAGCTCGGCCGGACCGCCACCCATGATCGCCAGGTCGTACGCCTGCTGCGGTGGAGAGCAGTCCTCGTGGCAGAGCACCAGGTCGCACACCGGGACGACGCCGATAACAGCCGCGAACCGGTCAGGCTCCAGCCCCGCGGCCAGCACGCTCACGTAGCCGCCCCACGAACGGCCTTCGATCGCCACACGCGCCGGGTCGGCGATCCCTGCAGCGACAAGGAAGTCCAGGCCCGCGATGACGTCGGCCACCTCGGGGAACCCGATGTTGCCCTCGTGCAGGGCGGTGCGCCAAGCGACGTCGCGCCCGGTCGAGCCGCGGTAGTTGACCTTGGCGGTGGCGTAGCCGTTCTCGACGAGTGCCTGCTCCCACGGGTCGAGGTCGTCCGGGTACGCCCATTCCGGGCCGCCGTGCACCATGAGCACCACCGGGTAGGGGGCCGGGCCGACCGGCCGGGTCAGCAGCAGCTCTGTCGGGCCCGCGGGTCCGTCGAACACGTGCACCTCGTGGGGACGTCCCCCTACCGCCGGTGACGGCGACGCGAGGATCGCGTCGCCGGCCACGGTGCGCACAACAGGCGCCCGCTCGGCCGACTCCTCCCGCAGCCACACCGCCCCGTCCGGGCGTACGCCGGCGCCGGTGATCGTTCCGTGCGGGTCGTGCAGCTCGCTCACCTCGCCGGTGGCAAGGTCCAGGCGCTGCAACGTGTCTCGAGCCTGGTACCGGTGGACGAGCAGCAGCGCGGAGCCGTCGGACCACCATCCGAGAACGTCCACCGGCCCAAGGAGGTCGAGCGGGTAGTCCCGTCGGGTGCCGGTCCGCAGGTCCCATGTGGCGGGCCGTTCGATGCCGTCACGCTCGTGCACCACGGCAAGGCGCTGATCCCCGGGCAGCGGCGACCACGACGCCGCCTTCAGGGTCAGGCCGGCGTCGGCGAGATCGCCACGCACTTGCCCACTGGCGACGTCGAGGACCCGCAGGCGGGCGTGCAGGATGTCGCCGTCCTCGCTGTGCCTGATGCACAGCAGGTTGCCATCGGCGCTGAGTCCACCGGCGGTGGTCTCCCACTCCCGGCCGACGCCTGCCGGGTCGACGGACCGGTATAGCGCGCGTGCGGGGGAGCCGGCGGACGAGACGACCACCTGGTAGCCGTCGTCGTCGGCCAGGCCGACCGCGATCACTCCGGCTGCGAGCGAGAGCCCGGCTCCCCAGCCCGCGGGCAGGTCCGCGACGAGGGGGCGGCGGGACCGGTCGGTCGCGTCCGTGACGACCCAGGACCCGAACTCGCTGCCGGTGTCGTCGCACCACCACGCGACTCCCGACCCGTCGGGCAGCACCATGAAGGTCTCGACCCCGAGCACCTGGTCGGTCAGCGGAACGCGCCCGAGCGCCGCGTCGAGCATCCAGACCTGGGTCGTGCCGCCCTCGTCGGAGAGGAAGAACAGCCGGTCCGGCCGGGCATCGCTCCATGCGGGGAACTGGACGTTCGACGCACGGAACCGGTCCGGCCAGGTCACGGCAGCCCCCATGCAGCGCGACGCTACCGGCCCGCTCCTGCTCGCTCAGCCGAGGGTACAGCCGACGAGCACCGGCTCGGGTTCTAGGGTGATGCCGAACCGATCGCGCACTCCCTGTCGCAGGTGCGTGGCCAGGGCGACCACGGCCGCCGCGGTCGCGCCACCGGTGTTGGTGATCGCCAGGGCGTGCTTGTGGGAGAGCGCGACAGAGGTGTCGGTGCCGAGGGTGTAGCCGCGGGCAAATCCGGCATTCTCGATGAGCCACGCCGCGCTGGTCTTGACCAGTCCGTCGGCCTGCGGGAAGCGCGGCGCGGCCGCCGGCAGCTCGGCCGCGGACTCGTCCGTGAGTACGGGGTTGGTGAAGAACGAGCCGGCGCTCCACGTGTCGTGGTCGGCGGGGTCCAGCACCATCCCCTTGCTGCGGCGCAGCTCGAGGACGGCGTCGCGGACCTCCTGCAGCGGGGCGCGGTCGCCGACCCCGATGCCCAGCGACCTGGCCAGCTCGGCGTACGCGACCGGTCCGCCTTCCGCGCCGCGGGAGAGCACGAGCTCGACCCCGAGCACCACGAACCGGTCCGGTTCGGCCTTGAACCGTGAGGTGCGGTAGCCGAAACCGCAGTCGGCCGCGGCGAATGACTGCCGCCGCCCCGTCACACGGTCGAACGTGCGCACCCGCGCGATCGTCTCGCTGACCTGTTGACCGTACGCACCCACGTTCTGCAGCGGCGTCGCTCCGACGAGGCCGGGGATGCCCGAGAGCGCCTCGATGCCGATCCACCCCTGCGCCACGGCACGAGCGACGACCTCGTCCCAGACCTCGCCGGCCGCCAGGTCCAGCCACACCCCGGCGCAGTCGTCGATCTGGACCCCGATCCCCCGGGTGCGCACGACAACGACGGTCCCGTCGAAGCCCTGGTCCCCGACCACCAGGTTGCTCCCCCCGCCCACGACCAGCGCGTCTGCGCCGGCGTCGCGGACCGCGGCGACGAGGTCCTCCTCGGTGTCGACCACGACCACCGCCCGGGCGGGACCGCCGACCCGCAGCGTCGTCAGGTCAGCCAGTCGCAGGTCCGTACGCAGGTCCACGCCACCAACTCCATCCGGACGCCGCGAGGTCGAGATCGGTGCGCCGACACTGTCTCAGCGCAGCCGCACGACGGCCTGGGCCTTGCCGAGCACCGTGACGCCGCCGGACCTGGCGACCAGGGTGACGCGTACCCGGTTGTCGTCCAGCTTCTCGCTCACGCTGCCGGAGATCTCGACGGTGGCGCCCTCGTCGTCGTCGGGCACGACGACGGGCCGCGTGAACCGTACGCCGTACTCCAGCACGGCACCGGGATCGACGACCCAGTCGGTGACGACGCGGCCGGCGCTCGCCATGGTGAGCATGCCGTGGGCGATCACGTCCGGCAGCCCGACCGACACCGCGAAACGCTGGTTCCAGTGGATCGGGTTGAAGTCGCCCGAGGCTCCGGCGTAGCGCACCAGGTCGGCGCGCTGCAACGTGAGGATCAACGGAGCCAGCTCGTCACCGACCACGACGTCGGCGTAGGCGGGGCGCGGGTCGTCGGTCATGACTGCTCCTGCGACGTTGCGGTGCCGCGCGCCACGAGGGTTCCCCAGGTCGTCACGACGTGCTCGCCGTGCTCGTCGGTGACGTCGCTACGGGCTGTGACCATGTCGTTGCCGGCGGCCACCCGCAGCGACTCCAGCGTGACGACCACCCGGACCTTGTCGCCGGCCATCAGCGGGCGGGTGTAGGCGAAACGCTGCTCGCCGTGCACCACCCGGGTGTAGTCCAGGCCCAGGCCCGGGTCCCCGATGACCGCGCCGGTGGCAGCCATGGTGATGATCATGACGAATGTCGGAGGCGCCAGGACGTCGGCGTGCCCGAGGGCCCGGGCAGCGGCGGCGTCGTGGTACGCCGGGTTCGTGTCGCCGATCGCGCGGGCGAACTCGCGCAGCTTCTCCACGCCGACCTCGTAGACCGGTCCGGCCGGGTAGCTCCGGCCCTCATAGTCAAGGTTCAGTGCCAACGCCTGCTCCCTTCCGAGCCCGCGGCCGGGTTGTCGCCTGGACGCTAACAGCAGCCAGGCGTCGAGCCGCTCCGCGCCTGTCCTATGGTCGATGGCATCGACGAGACGTGGTCCGACCTTGCGAGCCTGCGCCGACGGGGGGCTGGGCCGCCCGCGGTCCTCGGAGTCGTGTCCGTGATCGTCGGGGGACTTGTCGCCGCCGTGACGACGCCGATGGGGTGGCAGCACGGTGCCTGGGCTGCGGCGTACCTCGTCCTGGTGACCGGAGTGGCCCAGATCGGTCTCGGGCTGGCTCAGGCGGTGCTGGCCACGGCGCCGCCCTCACCCGCGGCGGTGGCGGTGCAGGTCAGCGGCTGGAACCTCGGCGGCGCTGCCGTGATCCTCGGGACGCTGGCCGGCGCCCCCGCGGTGGTCTCGGTCGGCGGCGTGCTGCTCGTCGCCTGCCTGGGCCTGCTGGTGTACGGGGTCCGCGGCGGGCGTCCGGGGCGGCTGTTGTGGATCTACCGCGTGCTCGTGCTGGTGCTGCTGGTCAGCATCCCGGTGGGGCTGGCGATGAGCTGGCTGCGGTCCTGATCCGAGGCGTGGCGACCGGGGTCAGCGGGTCTCTTTGTGCACCGTGTGCGCGTTGCAGTACGGACAGTGCTTGCTCAGCTCGAGCCGGTCGGGGTCGTTGCGCCGGTTCTTGCGGGTGATGTAGTTGCGGTTCTTGCACTCCTGGCAGGCCAGAGTGATCTTGGGGCGGACGTCGTTCTTGGCCACGGGAGCGCCTTTCCAGCGAAGTCGAGCATGCGTCGAGCGGGACGTACGAGTAGCGGGGGCGGGACTCGAACCCGCGACAACACGATTATGAGCCGTGCGCTCTAACCACCTGAGCTACCCCGCCTCGGGCTCGGCCCTCCCGGCGAAGGGACGACCGACGTTCCGAGAGCCCCCTTACGGAATCGAACCGTAGACCTTCTCCTTACCATGGAGACGCTCTGCCGACTGAGCTAAGGGGGCCGAGAGCCAGGGCAGCCTATCCGATGGGTCGCGGTTCCCCGCAATCGCGTAAGGCCCTGCGGGTGCGGGCCAGGCCCTGGGGTACGAGGCTGGTGGCATGAGCTGGGACGCCCGCGACATCGGTGATCTGACCGGTCGACGGGCCATCGTCACCGGCGCCAGCTCCGGGCTCGGCCGCGAGACGGTGCTCGAGCTGGCCCGCCACGGCGCGAGCGTCGTGCTCGCGGTCCGCCACCTCGGCAAGGGCGAGCAGGCACTGGCCGACCTGGGCGGCGAGCTTGCCGCCAACCAACTCCCAGGGCTGGCACCGGGCCCGCTCGAGCTGGGCCGCCTCGACCTGGCCGACCTTGCCAGCGTCCGGTCGTTCGCGGGCCAGTGGGAAGGTCCGCTGGACCTGCTGGTGAACAACGCCGGCGTCATGGCCATCCCATACCGCCAGAGCCCCGACGGCTTCGAGCTGCAGCTGGCCACGAACCACCTCGGTCCGTTCGCGCTCACCGGCCTGCTGCTGGCGGCGCTGCGGCGCACCGGGTCCGCAGCCGCCCCGGCCCGGGTCGTGACGGTGTCGAGCCAGGCGCACCGCCGCGGTCACATCAACCTGGCCGACCTGAACGGCTCGGAGGGCTATCGCAAGTGGGGGGCGTACTCGCAGGCCAAGCTGGCGAACCTGCTGTTCACATTCGAGCTCCAGCGCAGGCTGGAGGACGCCGGCGCCCCGGTCCGGGCGTACGCCGCCCATCCCGGTCTGGCCGCGACGAACCTGCAGCAGGTCGGCCCTGACATGGCGGGCAACCGGCTCGCCGGGAGGGCGTGGGGGTTGGGCATGGCGCTGTTCGGGCAGTCCGCCCGGATGGGCGCGCTCCCCTCGCTGTTCGCGGCCACGGTCCCCGACCTGCCGGGTGGGTCGTACGTCGGACCCGACGGGATCGGCGAGCAGCGCGGCCACCCGCGCCTGGTCGGGAC
>JANWJC010000183.1 GCA_025449595.1 Acidobacteriota bacterium
AGGTGAGTGGGTGGGTTCAGGGTTCCGGCGCACACGGAGATCGTGCCCGGAGTGCTCGTCGACTGCCAGAACAGGGACGAGCCGCAGGTCTTGCAGAAGGCATAGCCAGCCTCGGGGACCGGGTAGTGCCACTGCAGGTTCGCGTCGTTGTCCTCGACCCACAGGTCCTTGGTATCCATGGCCGTTGCCGCCATGTGATGGCCAGTGAAGCGCCGACACCTGGCGCAGTGACAGTTGTAGACATCGCGGAGCTCACCGGACACCTGGAAAGTGATAGCACCACAGAGACACTGACCCGAGGCGGTGCACCTCTCGGTCACCACTTGACTCATCGATGTCGACCTCCTCATCGGTAGCGGGACCCGTCGCTGGGCACGCTCGCCGAATCGGCCCCGTCATCCCGCTCCGGTCGTCCCGCCCGTCGCGGGTGCCCGTACCGTATGACGCGTGCAGCTTCCTGTCATGCCGCCCGTGAAGCCGATGCTGGCCAAGGCGGTCCCCGAGGTGCCACCACCTGATGCGGTGTCCGGCGGCCTGGTGTACGAGCCGAAGTGGGACGGGTTTCGCTGCATCGTGTTCAAGGACGGCGACGACGTGGTCCTGGGCAGCCGCAACGAGAAACCGCTGACGCGATACTTCCCCGAGGTCGTCGCAGCGATGCGCGAGAACCTCCCGGACCGGTGCGTGCTCGACGGCGAGGTGATCGTACGGATCGCTGACCGCCTGGACTTCGAGCGGCTGCAGGAGCGGATCCACCCGGCCGACTCGCGGGTACGGATGCTGTCAGAGAAGACCCCGGCGTCGTACGTCGCGTTCGACCTGCTCGCACTGGGCGAGGAGTCATTCCTCGAGCGGCCGTTCTCCGACCGACGCGCTGCGCTCACCGGTGCTCTGGCCGGGGCACGCGACCCGGTGTTCCTGACCCGGGTGACCGACTCCCTGCCGGACGCGCAGCGCTGGTTCGAGGTGTTCGAGGGCGCGGGGCTGGACGGTCTGGTGTGCAAGCCGCTGGCAGCGACGTACACGCCCGACAAGCGCACGATGCTCAAGGTGAAGCACGCTCGCACCGCGGACTGCGTGCTGGCCGGCTGGCGTCCGTTCAAGCAGCCCGGGCCGGACGGGCAGGAGGTCGTCGGCTCGCTGATGCTCGGGCTCTACTCCGACGACGGTGTGCTGCAGAGCGTCGGGGTCGCCGCCAGCTTCCCGATGGCCCGACGCGTCGAGCTCGCCGAGCAGCTCGCGCTCATCCCTGCCGGCGATGACCACCCGTGGGCGCAGTGGCAGGAGGCCGCCGCCCACGAGGGCGCCCGCCTGCCCGGCGCAGTGTCTCGGTGGAACGCGGGCAAGGACCTGTCCTTCCACCCGGTGCGCCCTGACCTGGTCGTCGAGGTGCGCTACGACGCCATGGAGGGCAACCGGTTCCGGCACACCACCCAGTTCTCGCGGTGGCGCACGGACCGGGACCCCCGGTCCTGCACCTACGACCAGCTCGAGCGCCCGATCCGCTACGACCTGGCCGACGTGTTGGCCTGAGGCCGGCACCGAGCCACTGCGTGGAGGGTCTCACCCCTTCCCGGGGGCAGGATCCTCCACGGAACTGCCTGGTTGGTCCTTGCCGCGCAACGTGTCTCGCGATGGTTGGACCCTCTTCGGCTCCCCAGGCATCTTGGGGTACTCCGGCGGGTAGGGCATGTCTCCCAGCCCGCCGTCGCGCTCGTCGCGCTCGTACCACTCCAGCACCGGTGTGAGGTCGTACGCGACCTCGTCGATACCCGCGTGCCGGTCCCCCACCTCGGCGAACCGGGCTCCGGCGGTGCGGATGGTGAAGTCCAACGGCGTGACCCCAGGCAGCTCGTCCCAGGTGAGCGGCATGGAAACCGTGGCCTGGGGTCGCGGGCGGACCGAGTACGCGGAGGCGATCGTGCGGTCCCGCGCGTTCTGGTTGTAGTCCAGGAACACCGTCTCGCCGCGCTCCTCCTTCCACCACTTCGTCGTGACCCGGCCGGGCATCCGGCGCTCCAGCTCGCGCCCGATCGCGATCGCGGCGTGGCGTACGGCGGTGAAGTCCCAGCGCGGCTCGATGCGTACGTAGATGTGCACGCCCCGGCCACCGGAGGTCTTGGGCCAGCCGGTCCAGCCGAGCTCGGCCAGCAGCGCCCGTAGCTCCGCGGCCACGACGACTGAGTCGGCGAAGTCCGTCCCGGGCTGCGGATCCAGGTCCAGGCGCAGCTCGTCGGGGTGGTCGACGTCGCCTCGGCGCACCGGCCACGGATGGAACGTGATCGTGCCCAGGTTCGCCGCCCACGCCACTACCGCGAGCGAGGTCGGGGCGATCTCGTCGGCGGTCCGCCCGGACGGGAACGTGATGTGCGCGGTCTGGACGTACGCGGGCGCGTTCGCCGGCACCCGCTTCTGATAGAACGCGTCACCCCGGTTGTCGGCGCGGGTCGCGATCACCGCACCCTCGAACACCCCACCTGGCCATCGCTCCAGGGTCGTGGGCCGCTCTCGCAGCGCCCGCAGGATCCCTTCACCGCACGCCAGGTAGTGCTGCACCAGCTCGAGCTTGGTGATTCCCACCTGCGGGAAGTACACCTTCGAGGGGTTGCTGACCCGGACCACCTGATCGCCTACGTCGAGCTCTATGGCCTCGCCCTTGGTCGCCATGACCAGGACGCTAGCGGGAACCGCCGCGCGGCGGCGGATCGCCAGTCCTGCCCGGCCGTGACGCCGTCAGCGAACCGTCAGGACCACAGCGTGACCGATGGCGCCACTCGTCGTACCGTCGAGTCATGAGCCACACCATGCCCAGCAATCGGAAGGACGGGTCGGCGTACGACGTCGCGCTGACCGAGCAGCAGTGGCGGGAGAAGCTCACCCCGGCCGAGTACCAGGTGCTGCGCGAAGCAGGCACCGAGGCACCGTTCCAGGGCGAGTACACCGACACCGCCGCTCGCGGTGTGTACTCCTGCCGGGCCTGCGGGCACGAGCTGTTCTCCAGCGACACGAAGTTCGAGTCGCACTGCGGCTGGCCCTCGTTCTGGTCACCGCTCGCCGGCGACAACGTCGAGCTGATCGAGGACCGGTCGATGTTCATGCGGCGCATCGAAGTTCGCTGCGCGCACTGCGGCAGTCACCTCGGCCACGTGTTCGAGGGCGAGGGTTACGACAACCCGACCGACCAGCGCTTCTGCATCAACTCGATAAGCCTGCGCCACGAGCCCGCCTAGCTAGCTGCACTCGTTCGGGCGAAGCGCCGACGCCACCTCGGTCGCCGCGCGAGTCCCGGACGCGATGCAGGCTGCAATGCCGATCCCGTCGTACGCCGCCCCGCACACTGTGATGCCCGGCAGCGCCGCCACGGAGGCCCGGATGGCGTCGACCCGCTCGACGTGCCCGACGGCGTACTGCGGCAGCGCCCCACCCCAGCGCGCGACGACAGCGTCCACGGGACGGGCGCGGCCCAGGCGCAGTGCGAAGGCCAGGTCGTCGTGGCTGAGGGCGACCAGCTCAGCATCGTGGCGCTGCAGGATGGTGGCACCGCCGGCTCGCCCGATCGAGGTCTGCACCACCGACAGCCCTTCGGTTCCGGCGGCCCGGCCCAGCCAGCGCCACCGCCGGCTCGCGTAGGTCGCCGCCGTCACGGCTCGCGGCTCGGACAGCCCCACGAGGAAGCCGGTGGTGCCCAGAGCAGCCCAGCCGCCGGGGCCCGAGACCCGACCCTCCCGGGACCGACGCCGCGGGCGTCCCTCGCCCGGCTCACCCTCCGGGCCCGGTTCGCCCACCCCCAGCAGGTCCGGCGCCGCCAGGTCCACGGTCCGGTACGCCAAGGTGACGGTCGCGACGCTGACGTACTCGATCTCGCCGAGATGTACGGAGGCACCGATCGCGAGCCCGTCCAGCAGCCGCGACGCCGCAGGGGCGGGGACAGCCAGCACGACCGCGTCGACGTCCAGCCACGACGGCTCGGCGGCGGAGCCCACCAGCACGCGCCACCCGGTGGCCGTGCGCTCCAGCCCTCGGACGACTGCTTCGGTACGTACCTCGGCGCCACGTTCCGTCAGGGCGGTGATCAGTGCCTGCGGCAGCCGGCCCACCCCGCCCTCGAGACCGACGTGATCGGCGGCGACCCCGGACGCGTGGCGGCGAGCGGCGGTTCGGCCAGAGCTGTTGTCGTACACCGACTTCGCCGCGACCAGCAGTGACCGCTCGTCCTGGATGGCCGAGAACAGCGCGGGCATGGTGGCGCGCATCGAGAGCGCCATGACGTCCCCCGCGTAGACCCCCGCGAAGGTCGGCCCCACCAGCCGCTCGACGACCTGCGGGCCGATGCGCCGCCCGATGTGGTCCCCGACGCTGGTGTCCTCACCGGTATGGGACTGCGCCAGCACGTGGTCCCAGGGGATGCGGGCCAGCGCCTGCGGGTCGAGGACCTGCGAGCGTGCCAGCGCGGTCAGGTCCGTGGGCACCCCCATGACGGTCGCGCCGGGCATCATCCGCAGCCGGCCCTCCACCAGGACCGACATCGCGTCACCGGCCGGTTCCTGCAGGGCCGGACCGAGCCCGACTGCCCGCACCAGCTCCACGGCCTCAGGGCGCCGCGCCACGAGCGACTGCGCCCCGGTGTCGATCGTGAGGCCGGCGAGCTCCGCCGACGCCAGCTTGCCGCCGACCCGCGGGGAGGCCTCCAGCACCGTGACGCGGCGCAGCCTGTGGTCGTGGACGAGGGACCAGGCCGCGGCCAGGCCGGCGATGCCGCCCCCGACGACGGCCACGCGCGGCTCGCGGGCTGTCTCGGCCCGCTCTTGTGGGGACCGGTCGGTCGGGCCAGGCACCCGCACAGCCTGGCACTGCACACCCGCCTCGTGCTGCCCGGTCGCGGGCGCAACCTCGTTGCGGGCGGTACGCCGGTCGGTGAGCATGGGCTCATGCCGGGATCCGACACCGCGATGCGAGCCGTAACGGTGGGCTCGGCGCAGCAGTTCCTGGCCCAGACCGAGCAGCTCCGGGGCGAGGAGCCCCTGCTCACGAACCTGATCGGGACCGTCGCGGCATCGGTCGCGGCCGGGCGCCGCTACGACACGTGCTTCTGGTGGGTCGTACGAGACGACGCGGACCGCGTCGTCGGGTGCGCCTGCCGCACGACCCCGTACCCCCTCGTCCTGTCCCCGATGCCCCCTGCTGCCGCCGCTGCGCTTGCCGAGCAGGTGGCGCTGATCGACCCCGCGGTCCCCGGGGTCACCGGTCCGGGCAGCGTCGTCGACGGTCTGCTGGCCGGACTCGGCCCGTCCCGGCCGCATCGGGTGCAGCTGCGCGAGTTCGTCAAGACGCTGCAGGCGTACGTCCCGCCGCCACCGGTCCCTGGCCGGGCTCGCCTCGCGACCCGCGACCAGATCGACGAGCTGATCGAGTGGTTCGAGCAGTTCCAGCACGACGCCGGGCTGGCTGCCCGCGACCCTCGCCCCACCGTCGTCACCCAGGTCGAGAACCAGGCCCTGACGTGGTGGGAGGTCGACGGCCGCCCGGTTGCGCTGGCCGGGCACGCACCGGTCGTCGACGGCATCGGGCGGATCGGCCCCGTGTTCACCCTTGCGGCTCATCGCCGCCACGGGTACGGAGCCGCTGTGACCGGCGCCGTCGTGGCGGCCCTGCTCCCCCGCTGCACCACCGTGCTGCTGTTCACGGATGCGTCCAACTCCACGAGCAACGGGGTGTACGAGCGACTCGGCTTCGTGACCGTGGCGGAGTTCGTCGAGGTGGCACTCGAGTGACCCGCCCAGACCGCCCCACAGACCCTTCGGTGTTTCCTGGCAGGCCCCGCCGGCACATGGCGCGACCACGCCACGCCGGGCGCCCCGCGCGCTGCGCAGCGATCGTCACGACGAGTTCTAGAGTCCGACTGTGACCGCCCGACGACGCGACGGCAACGCCGGGGACCGCGGGGTCCCTGCCGACTTCGCCGCTGCTCTGCGCAGCCTGCGTGCGGTCCAGCTGCGCCCCGAGATCACCGTGACGGAGACGCCCGCGCCGGGCCGGCTGGCCCCGCACTCGGTGGCCCTGCTCGGGGAGGCGCTCGACGGCGACGACGAGATCGGCTCGGGTCGCTTCGTGCTCCTGCACGACCCCGACGGCCAGGAGGCCTGGGGCGGGACGTTTCGGGTCGTGTCGTTCGTACGAGCAGCAGTCGAGATGGAGATGGCCACCGACCCGGCGCTGGCCGCCGTCGCCTGGGCCTGGCTGCTCGAGGCCCTCAACGACCGCCAGGCCGAGTGGGATGCCCCCTCCGGCACCGTGACCACGACGGCCTCGGAGTCCTTCGGGGCCCTGTCGGACCGACCCCCGGTCGGCGAGGTGGAGATCCGCGCGTCCTGGACCCCGACCGACTCCCGGCTCGGCGTCCACCTCGAGGCCTGGGCCGATGTGCTGGCCCGCGTCGGCGGTCTGCCGCCGCTGCCGGCCGGCGTGCGCTCGCTGCCCACGCAACGCCGTACCCGCCGCTGAGCGCTGCGCGCCCGAGCACGAAACACCCGTTCGCCTGTCAAGGCATGTCCACGCACCGCCGATACCCCGATCGAGGCCGGAAGACGGCCTGCGACCTACGCGCCCAGATGCGGCGTCCGACAAGGGGAACGAGGTGGATCCGTGGCGGCGTTGGTGGAGCGGTCCGTAACCGCCCCGGCCCTTCCGCTACCCCGGAGCCGGTTCAGCGCATTGGTCGTCGCGGAGTCCGCGCACCGACGGTCCGTGTGCTGCGCGCGCCTGCGATCAATCGGGGCACGCGACATCATCGAGGCGGCCAGCGGGGCCGAGGCTCGGGTACGCGGCAACTCCGACGGTCGCCGCGACCTCGTCGTCATCGAAGGCACCCTCTCCGACGGCCCGGCGCTACCGCTGCTGGCCGACCTGCGCGAGCTCGGCTGGAACCGCGTCGTGCTGCTGACGGCTCGAGATGACCCGTACGCCGTCCGCGCGGCCCTGTCCGCCGGGGTCCGCGGCTACGTCGTGACGATGGACCCGGCCACCGACTCCGAGAGGGTGCGCGTCGTGCCCCGGCACCGGCCGCGAGGCGGGTCACCGGACGAGCTGTCCAACCGCGAGATCGAAGTGATCCAGCTCGTGGCGGAAGGAAACTCCAACCGGGCCATCGGCGAGGACCTCGGCCTGTCGTCCCTGACGGTCAAGAGCCACCTGGCGCGGATCGCGCGAAAGCTCGGGACCGGCGACCGGGCAGAGATGGTCGCCCTTGCGATGCGCGGCGGCCTGCTGCGCTGACAGCAGGTCGCGGCCCGGCGCGGTCCCGAACCGCCCGGTGCCGATCTTGCCGGGCGTATCCTGACGGTCGTGACCCTGCCGACCGACGCCTCCGAGGCGCCGGAGTCGGCGAGCGAGCCGCCGCAGCCGCCCGTCCCCACCCTTCGCAGCCCTCGCGACGGGGTCCCCGCCCCGGTCGCGACGGACGTCGAGCTGGCGCAGGCGCGCGACCTGCTGGCGTCCGGGCACGGCCCGGTGGCCGTCGACGCGGAACGGGCCAGCGGCTACCGGTACGGGCAGAGCGCCTACCTCGTCCAGCTGCGCCGCGAGGGCGCCGGGACGGTGCTCGTCGACCCGATCGACCTGCGCGACCTCAGTGACCTGTCCGACACGCTCGCCGGGGTCGAGTGGGTCCTGCACGCGGCATCGCAGGACCTGCCGTGCCTGCGCGACCTGTCGATGGCACCGGACCTGCTGTTCGACACCGAGCTGGCCGGGCGACTGCTCGGGCACCCACGGGTCGGCCTGGCTGCGCTGGTGGAGTCCGAGCTGGGGATCGGCCTGGCCAAGGAGCACTCCGCGGTGGACTGGTCCACCCGCCCGCTGCCCGGGCCGTGGCTGGCGTACGCCGCCCTCGACGTGGAGCTGCTGGTCGAGCTGCGCGACCGCCTCGACGACCAGCTTGTCGCGGCCGGCAAGCGCGAGTGGGCAAGGCAGGAGTTCGAGGCCACCCGGACCGCCCCGCCGCCGGCCCCGCGCGTCGACCCGTGGCGACGTACCAGCGGACTGCACAAGCTGCGCAAGCCCCGACAGCTCGCCGCGGTCCGCGAGCTGTGGCAGGCCCGGGACCAGGTCGCCAGGGACCGGGACGTCTCCCCCGGCCGGGTCCTGCCGGACGCCACTGTCATCGTCGCCGGGCTGCACTGGGACGCCACCGCAGCCGAGCTGGCACGGCTGCCGGCCTTCACCGGACGTGGCGCCCGACGCCACCTCAGCGTGTGGACCCGCGCCGTGACCTCCGCCCAACAGCTGCCGGACGCGGAGCTGCCCTCGATCGGGATCGCCCTGGACGGCCCACCGCCACCGAGGTCCTGGGCCGAGCGCGACCCGGAGGCCGCTGCCCGGCTGGCCGCGGTACGCGCCGCCGTCGCCGCCATCGCCGCCGCCGTCACGATGCCCGCGGAGAACGTCGTCCCGACCGACGCGCTCAAGCGGATCTGCTGGACCCCGCCGCCGGAGCGAGACCTCGCCACGATCGAGGCGACACTGCGCCAGCTCGGCGCCCGGCCCTGGCAGGTCGAGCTCACCGCCGCCGGAGTGCAGGCCGC
The DNA here is from genome assembly GCA_025449595.1 of Acidobacteriota bacterium. Classification (GTDB taxonomy): domain Bacteria; phylum Actinomycetota; class Actinomycetes; order S36-B12; family CAIYMF01; genus JAFIHG01. The sequence continues at coordinate 8,580 of JANWJC010000183.1, forward strand.
GCTCGCCGCGACCTGACCGCCGGCAGCGCCTGTCCCACCCGGGGTTACTGGCGAGTAGCATGGGGCGACGCCTTCCTGAGGAGCATCCGGTGGCCAGAGAAGTTCGCGACGTCGTCCTCGTCGATGCAGCCCGTACCCCGTTCGGCAAGGCCGGACCGGGGGGCATGTACGCCCAGACCCGCGCCGACGACATGGTGGTCGCCGTCATCCGGGACCTGGTACGCCGCAACCCGAACCTGCCCGTCGAGCGCATCGACGACGTCGCGGTCGCGGCCACGACCCAGATCGGCGACCAGGGCCTGACCCTGGGCCGCACCGCAGGGCTGCTGGCCGGGCTCCCCCGCAGCGTCCCCGGCTTCTCGGTCGACCGCATGTGCGCCGGCGCGATGACGGCGGTCACCACGATGGCCGCCTCGATCGGGTTCGGCGCCTACGACCTGGCCCTGGCCGGCGGCGTCGAGCACATGGGCCGGCACCCGATGGGCGAGGGCATCGACCCCAACCCCCGCCTGCTCGCCGAGCGGCTCGTCGACCCCGAGGCGCTGCTGATGGGCAACACCGCGGAGAACCTGCACGACAGGTTCCCGCAGCTGACCAAGGCCCGCGCGGACGAGTACGCACTGCGCAGCCAGGAGAAGACGGCGAAGGCGTACGCCGACGGGGTGATCCAGCCTGACCTCGTACCCGTCGCGACACGCAGCACCGAGCTGGGCTGGGGGCTGGCCACCGCCGACGAGCCGCCGCGTCCGGGCACGACGCTGGAGGGCCTGGCCGGGCTGCGCACCCCGTTCCGGCCGCACGGCAACGTGACCGCGGGCAACAGCGCCGGGCTCAACGACGGCGCGACCGGCGCGGTGCTTGCCGCGGAGCAGGTGGCGGACGAGCTCGGGCTGAGCAAGAAGGCCCGTCTCGTCTCGTTCGCGTTCGCCGGCGTGGAACCGGAGGTCATGGGCGTCGGCCCGATCCCGGCCACGACCAAGGCCCTGGCCAAGGCCGGGCTGGCGATCGAGGACATCGGCATGTTCGAGATCAACGAGGCTTTCGCGGTGCAGGTACTGGCATTCCTGGACCACTTCGCGATCGCCGACGACGACGCCCGCGTGAACCCGTACGGCGGCGCCATCGCTGTCGGGCACCCGCTGGCGTCCTCCGGCGTGCGGCTGATGGCCTACCTCGCCCGCTCCTTCCAGGCCCATCCGGAGGTCAGGTACGGCCTGACCACGATGTGTATCGGGTTGGGCATGGGGGGCACCGTGATCTGGGAGAACCCGAGCTACGACGGTAAGGACGCCTGACATGACATCGACCGCCCCCGACGAGCTGGTCACCGAGGCGAAGGTGCGGCTTCTCGACCTGCCCGACGCTGCCGGCCGCGCCGCCCTCATCACCCTCGACAACGGCCAGGACCACACCAAGCCGAGCACGTTCGGGGTCGGTGGGCTGCAGTCGCTGAGCGCGGCGCTGGACCAGGTGCAGGCCATGGTTTCGGCCGGCGAGATCGCTGCTGTCGCCGTCACCGGCAAGCCGTTCATCTTCGCCGTGGGCGCCGACCTGACCGGCATGCCGCAGGTGACGTCGCGGGAGCAGGCTCATGCCCGGGGGGTGTTGGGGCACAGCGTGTTTCGCCGACTCGGCGAGCTGGGCGTCCCGTCGTTCGCGTTCGTCAACGGAGCGGCCATGGGTGGTGGCCTCGAGGTCGCGCTGAACTGTACGTACCGCACGCTGTCCAGCTCCGCCGGCGCGATCGCCTTCCCCGAGGTTTTCCTCGGACTCGTACCCGGCTGGGGCGGGGCCTTCCTGCTCCCCAACCTCATCGGCGCCGACCGGGCCGTCAAGGTCATCATCGAGAACCCGTTGAGCAACAACCGGATGCTCAGGCCCAAGGGGGCATTCGAGCTGGGCATCGCCGACGCCCTGCTGGAGCCGGCCGACTTCCTCGTGCAGTCGCTGCGCTGGGCGGCCGCGGTGATCAAGGGCGAGGTCACGGTGCAGCGCACCGACGTGGACCGTGGTCCCGCGTGGGACGACGCCATCGCGCGCGGCCGCGCCCTCGCCGACGCGAAATACCACGGCAACGTACCCGCGCCCTACCGTGCGCTGGACCTGCTGGCAGCAGCGCGCACCTGTTCCCAGGACGAGGGATTCGCCGCGGAGGACGACGCACTGGCAGACCTTGTCATGTCCGACGAGCTCCGCGCAGGTCTCTACAGCTTCGACCTGGTGCAGCGCCGCGCCAAGCGCCCTGCCGGCGCCCCCGACAAGTCCCTGGCGCGGCCGGTGACGAAGGTCGGCATCGTGGGTGCCGGCCTGATGGCCAGC
>JANWJC010000184.1 GCA_025449595.1 Acidobacteriota bacterium
GACCGTCTACACGCTGTGCGAGACGAGTGCCCCCCGTGGGCCGGACTTCGGCTGGAACGACGGCCTGGCGCTGGTGCTGACCGTGGGCGTGAAGGCCGTGGCACTCTTCGCGAGACGGCGAGAACGCATGCTGCTGCTAGGAGATCCGGTTTCGCACGGCCTGCTGCCCGAGGACCCGCCCTCACAGTCCCGGCACGACCGCCTGGTGATGCGCCCGGCGAGCGGTTCGTGAGCCGGTCCGCGGGGTTCCACGCATGGGTGGTCCGGCAGGCGGACCGGGTCTGGGAGATCATCGACATCCTCGTCGGCACGGACGCGCCCTGGGCCCGGACGCGACGGCCCACCGTCGTGGGCTGGGTCGTCACGCGCGCCGTGATGCTGCTGCTGCTGTTCTCGCTGGAGCGCACGATCATCAACGACGTTCTGTACTACGGCGCGGGCATGGCCCAGATCGGCCCGGACACCCCCGTCGCGGCCGTACTGCGCGAGTACCCCACCCCCGTCCTGGCCCTGTTGGCGGTGCCGCGGCTGTTGTCCGGCGGCAACCTGACGGTGTACGTGGGCGTGTTCATCGCGATGATCCTGGCGTTCGACGCGCTGTTCACCGCACTGCTGCGCCGCCGCAGCGGGGCGCGCCCGGGGGTCGCCGTCGCGCTGTGGCTGGTCGCCGGCCCGGTCCTGGGACCCATCGCGCTGACCCGGTTCGACGTCATCCCCGGTCTGGCCGCCGGAGCCGCGATCCTGATCCTGGGCAGCCGGCCGCGTACCGCCGGCGCCCTCGTGGCTGTCGGGGCAGCGGTCACGCTGTGGCCGGCCATCCTCATCCCGGTGCTTGCGGCCCCGGCGCGGACCCGTCTGCGCGTCCTCACCGGCGCCGTCGTGACGGGCATCGTGGTGGTGGTCGCATCGCTGGCAGTGGCCGGCTGGGACCGCTTGCTCTCGCCGCTGAACTACCAGGCCGATCGCGGCCTGCAGATCGAGTCGATCGCGGCGCTGCCGCTGATGGTCATCTGGTCGGTCGCGCACAACCCGTGGCAGATCACGTTCAGCAAGTTCATCACCTCCGAGATCTCAGGACCTGGGGCGAGCGCGATCAGTGCCGTGACCACGCTGGCGACGGCCGTCGTCGCGGTCTTCCTCGTGGTGCTGTGGTGGCGGGCCTGGCGGCGCCGCCCGCAGCTGACCGCGGCCCAGGTCGGGTGGCTCATGCTCGCGGTCACCACGCTGTTCATCCTCACGAACAAGGTGTTCAGCCCGCAGTACCTGTTGTGGCTGAGCCCTGTCGCGGTGGCGACGATCGCCTGCTCGCCGCGCAGCGACCTGGCGGTGCGCCGCTGGACGGTCCTGCTCGTCGTCGACGGGCTGATCACGCAGGTCATCTACCCCAACAGCTACGTCATGGTGATCACGCCCGCCTGGTACAACCCCATCGGGGTCGCGCTGCTCGTCCTGCGCGACGTACTGCTGGTCGGGCTGACGTGGTACGCGGTCCGGCGCGCCTGGCAGGCCACAGCGGCCGGGCCGCTCACCACCGACCCGGCCGGAGGGGACGAGGCTGGTCAGCCCTCCGACTCGGCCTCGTCCAGCTGGTCCGGATCGGTCGCGAGCAGCTCGAACTCGTCGACGCCGTCGTCGTCATCATCGTCACCGAGCAGATCCAGCGGGTCGGTGTCGTCGAGGTCGTCTCCGAGCAGCAGCACGGCGTAGGGCTTGCCCTCGCGCCCGAACCGCCGGGCCGTGTCGCGCAAGATGTCGACTGCCGTGGCGTACTCCTCCGGGTCCGCCTCCGCGAACAGCGCCCAGTCCGACCACACGATGATCAGGCCCTCGCCGGCGTCGACGTCGGCCAGGCACTCCTCCAGCGCGTCCCAGCTCATCGAGAACCACTCCGGCAGCGCGAAGGCCTGAGCGCACAGCTCGAGGAACCCGTCGCGGTCCTCCACGTCCGTGCCGTCCAGGACGATGCACCGGCGGCCCAGGGTCTCGGCGGCCTGCTCGATGTCAGCGGGTGAGACCGCGTAGTGCCAGTGCGTGACGCCACGGATGTCCGCCAGGTCCTGCTGCCACATCGTGCTCGGAGGTTCCACCACCACCGGTCTCCCTTGCCGCCCTCGTCGCTCGCCCGGCGCGTCCGCCCCTGGCACGGTACCGATCCTGACACGACCTCGTGTCCGCGCAATGGCTTCAGAGGACGACTGCCAAGGATTGTCCGATCAGCTGCCGTAGGTGCGGCACAGCGGGTCGATGGGGCCGGGTCGGTGCAGCAGCACGATGGTGCCGTTGCGGGCCACGACCGTGAAGCCGGACTTCAGTGCCACCTTCAGGTACGCGTTCGGCTCCGGACCCAGGTAGCCGGTCTCGTGCTGGGCCAGGTCCAGCAGCAGCCAGGTGGAGCGCGGGCCGGGGATGGTCGGGTTCGTGACGTAGTCGCGGTGGGTGAGCTGCGGGACCGCCCGGTCGTCGGCCTCGACGCAGACGCCCCCCGGTATCAGCGGGAGGATCGCCGACAGTGACCGGCTGCGCGGCGAGCTCTGCCATGCCTCCCCGGTGACGAGGCGTCCCAGCGGGTACATCACCTGGCCGAAGATGCTTCCGATGACCGGCACCGCCAGGATGACGGCGGCCCACGCGGTGATCCACTTGCCCGGCACGGAATACCGGCGTACGAGCCGGCCGAGCGTGTCGATCGCACCCATGAACACGATCGGAGCGAGGACAGAGGAGTAGTGGAACTCAGTGCCCCACAATGCTTCTCGCGAGCTGAACATCCGTTGCGCCAGGAGCGGGAGCGTCAGCAGCACGTACGGGGAGAACAACGACAGGAACATCGTCGTGGAACCGAACGTCCACAGCAGCGTCGTGGTCTTGATCAGCGGGGTGAAGAAGATCCGGGCCGAGTCGAACGGGTGCCGCACGAGGTGCCCGAGCGCGCTGGGCAGGTTCGGACCGAGTGCGTCATAGGTCCAGTACGCGAACGACCCGTTCTGTGAGAACGCCGGGATCACGATGGCGGTGGCGAGCAGATACCCGGCGACCCCCATCACCGCCATGCCCAGTGCCAGCCAGAACTTCTTGCGCAGCAACAAGATCACGGCCAGCATGACGATCATCAGGCCCATGTCCTCGCGCACGAACAGCAGGACGAAGGCGCAGGCGGCCATCCATCGGTACGACTTGCGGTCCAGCGCGTCGATCATGAACGCGATCAGCGGGACGGCGAAGGCGATCTCGTGGAAGTCGAAGTCCACCATGCCCTGCAGCGGCCAGCTCAGGGCGTACGCGAGCACCACCAACGTCGTCTGGCCGTGAGTGAGCCGGCGTCGGGTGAACCGCCAGACCGGCACCACCGACAGGGCGAGCAGAACCCCCTGCGCGGCGAGCAGCATCCGCGGGTCGGACCAGATCCAGTACAACGGCGCCAGCAGCGCGATGATCGGGTGGAAGTGGTCGCCGAGAATGTTGTAGTACAGACCCTTGAGCGGCACGTAGGGCGCCTGGAACCTCGCGTACCCCTGCATCGCCTGGTCGAAGATGCCGAGGTCGTACCCGCCGGTCATGATGTTGAGCTGGCGCAGGATCGCGTACATCGAGTACGCCACGGCGAAGACCAGCGCGATCACCCACGGCAGCCCCTCGCCACCGAACAGCGCACCGATCCGGCGCTTCAAGGTCGCCGGACGTCGAGCACCGGGAACCGGCGTCGGGGCTACCGGGTCCGCTGCGGACCGGTCGGTCAGCCCGGCGGCGTCGGACCCGGTGGTCACCGGGCTGCTCCGTCGCGCGAGCGCGGCGGAGTGAACCGCGTGACTCGGGGTGGCCCGGCGTACGGGGTGCGCTGGCAGCCCCGTCGCCCCCAGGCCACCCACAGCACGAGGGTGAGCAGGACGAGCGCGAACCCGAACAGCACGTCCTCGACCGGTGCGTAGGCGATGCGGCCCGCCCCCAGGAACGGCGGCGATGCGCCAGGGGCGATCGATGACCCGAGGATGTCGGCGCCGTCGTACCGGACGGTGCCGGTTCCTGCGAGCACCGCGTTCGTGAGCAGCTGGAAGCCCAGGATGATGGCGTACGACGTCCAGAACGCCATACGGCGCAACAGGTTCGTCCGCACGATCGCGAGGTCGAGCGCGACGACGGCGACCACCGCGACGACGGCGAGCTGCGTGTAGGTCACGGCCGGCCCCCGCCGGTCGTACGGACCCCGTCGGCGCCCTCACCGGGCAGCTCGTCGCCGACCTGCCAGCCGGTGGCGGAGCGCACCGCCTCCAGGGTCAGCACCGCGGCGACCGGGACGACGAGGAAGAAGAGCACCTCCTCCACCGGGACGCCAGCCACGTGCAGCCCGACGATCCGGCTCGCGTCGAAGTGCCAGTGGCCCGCGGCGACGGCGTACGCGTCCCATGCGAAGAACACGGCAAGGACCGGCAGCACCGTCAGGGCCAGTCGGCGCCAGCGGGCGTAGACGCGGGTGCGCAGCGCCACCTCGAGCCAGGTCGAGGCGAGGAGGACGAACACGATCACCGCGAGGTACGACAGGTGCCCCACGTCAGGCCGAACCGTCCGCGGCCGACCGCAGCGCTTTCGACAGGGCCTGCGCGGCGCGCTGCGGGTCGGCTGCCTGCGTCAGGGCCCGCACCACCACCACCCGGCTCGCGCCGGCCGCGAGCACCAGCGGCAACGTGCCGGAGTCGACGCCGCCGATCGCGAACCACGGTCGGCCAGTGGCGCCGTACCGCTGGGCCACGTGCCGGACCAGTCCCAGGCCGGGCGCCGGACGACCCGGCTTGGTGGGAGTGGGCCAGCACGGGCCGACGGCGACGTAGTCGACACCGTCCTGCGCCATCGCGGCATCGGACTCGGTGGTGGCGTGCGAGGAGCGGCCGATCAGCGGGTCCTCGCCGACGATCTCCCGGGCCACGTGGACCGGGAGGTCGTCCTGGCCCAGGTGCAGCACGTCCGCCCGGCAGGCGTACGCGAGGTCGGCCCTGTCGTTGACGGCGATCAGGGCGTCGTGACGAGCGCAGGCCCGCGCCACGACGTCCAGCGCCGCGAGCTCGTCGACGGCTTCCATGCCCTTCTGACGCAGCTGCACCACGTCCACTCCCCCGGCCAGCACCGCGTCCAGGAACGCCTCGAGGTCAGCGGGCCCGGAGCGTGCGTCCGTACACAGGTAGAGCCGTGCCGACGCCAGTCGTGCCACCCGCTCGGCCCTGCTCACCACCCCGCCATCCAACACCGCGTCAGCGGGCGCCGGCGCCACGGCGCCGGGAGGCGCGGGCGGCACAGCGCCGGGGCGTAGGCTGGCTGGCGTCCCCGGGAGCCGCGGTACGGCGCGGCTGAGAGGGTGGCCCCGCGCCTCGGGCGCATCGCCATCGACCGGACGAACCTGATCCGGCTGGCCCCGGCGGAGGAAGTGACATGTCGACGCGTCCCA
>JANWJC010000185.1 GCA_025449595.1 Acidobacteriota bacterium
CGGACCGGCGGGTTGGGTGCCTCAGTCATGCCGGTCACTCTGCCAGGTCGATCCGACAGTGGCGGCGGGGCCGAGGGGTCGCGGGGTCCGCCGCCGCGAGAATCGGGACTGTCGTAGCGCGCGCCTAGCATGTGCTGCGTGATGGACCACCTCATCGTGCGCGGCGCCCGCGAGCACAACTTGCGGAACGTCGACATCTCCCTACCCCGGGATTCCCTCGTCGTCTTCACCGGCCTGTCCGGGTCCGGCAAGTCGTCGCTCGCCTTCGACACCATCTTCGCGGAGGGCCAGCGGCGCTACGTCGAGTCGCTGTCCTCCTACGCTCGGCAGTTCCTGGGCCAGATGGACAAGCCGGACGTCGACTTCATCGAGGGCCTGTCCCCGGCGGTGTCCATCGACCAGAAGTCGACGTCGCGAAACCCGCGGTCGACGGTCGGCACCATCACCGAGATCTACGACTACCTGCGCCTGCTGTACGCGCGGATCGGCCACCCGCACTGCCCGATCTGCGGTGAACCGATCTCCAAGCAGACCCCGCAGCAGATCGTCGACCGGGTGCTGGAGATGGCCGAGGGCACCCGGTTCCAGGTGCTGGCACCGGTGGTCCGGGAACGCAAGGGCGAGTACGCCGACCTGTTCGCCGAGCTGCAGGCCAAGGGCTACGCCCGGGCCCGAATCGACGGGGTGGTCCACACGCTGGCCGAACCGCCGAAGCTCAAGAAGCAGGAGAAGCACTCCATCGAGGTGGTGGTCGACCGGCTGGTCAATCGACCCACAGCCAAACAACGGATCACCGACTCCGTGGAGACCGGTCTGGGCCTGGCCGACGGGGTCGTCATCCTCGAATTCGTCGACCTGGACGAGGGCGACGAACACCGTGAACGCCGCTACTCGGAGCGACTGGCCTGCCCGAACGACCACCCGCTGGCCATCGACGAGCTCGAACCCCGGTCGTTCTCGTTCAACTCGCCGTTCGGTGCCTGCCCCGAGTGCACCGGACTGGGGACGCGCAAGGAGGTCGACCCCGACCTGGTGGTGCCCGATGTCGCGGCCACCCTGGCCGAGGGCGCGATCCAGCCCTGGGCCGGCGGCACGACCAGCGAGTACTTCGGCCGGCTGCTGCAGGGCCTGGCCAACGGGCTCGGCTTCTCCATGGACACCCCGTGGGACCGGCTGCCGGCGGCCGCCCGCAAGGCGATCCTGCACGGATCCGACCAGCAGGTGCACGTCACCTACCGCAACCGGTACAACCGGCAGCGCTCGTACTACGCCGAGTTCGAGGGCGTCATCCCGTTCCTGGAACGCCGGGCCGCGCAGACCGATTCGGACTTCGCCCGGGACAAGTACGAGGGGTACATGCGGGAGGTGCCGTGTCCGGTCTGCCACGGCACCCGCCTCAAGCCGGAGATCCTCGCCGTCACCCTGCAGCACGGCGAACGGGGGCGGTTGAACATCGCCGACCTGTCCGCGCTGTCGATCAAGGACGCCGCCGGGTTCTTCCCCGGCCTGGTGCTGTCCGAGCGGGACCGGATGATCGCCGAGCGGGTGCTCAAGGAGGTCAACGCCCGGCTCGGCTTCCTGCTCGACGTCGGCCTGGACTACCTGTCCCTGGACCGGCCGGCCGCCACCCTGTCCGGTGGCGAGGCCCAACGGATCCGGCTGGCCACCCAGATCGGCTCCGGGCTGGTCGGCGTGCTGTACGTGCTCGACGAACCGTCCATCGGCCTCCACCAGCGGGACAACCGCCGACTCATTCAGACCCTGACCCGGCTGCGCGACCTGGGGAACACGCTGATAGTCGTCGAGCACGACGAGGAGACCATCCGGACCGCCGACTGGGTGGTCGACATCGGGCCCGGGGCGGGGGAGCACGGCGGCAAGGTCGTCGTCTCCGGCACGGTCGAGGAGCTGGAGCGCTCGACCGAGTCGGTGACCGGCGCATTCATCTCCGGCCGGCGAGAGATCGCGGTGCCGATGGTGCGGCGCCCGGTCGACCGCAAGCGCAAACTGAGCGTGGTCGGCGCGCGGGAGAACAACCTGCGCGACATCACGGTCGACTTCCCGCTGGGCACGCTGATCGCGGTCACCGGGGTGTCCGGCTCGGGCAAGTCGACGCTGGTCAACGACATCCTGCACGCGGTGCTGGCCAACCGGATCAACGGCGCCCGGCTGGTGCCCGGGCGGCACACCCGGGTGACCGGCGTCGATCAGGTGGACAAGGTGGTGGGCGTCGACCAGTCGCCGATCGGCCGCACCCCGCGGTCCAACCCGGCCACCTACACCGGAATGTTCGACCACATCCGCAAGCTGTTCGCGGCCACCACCGAGGCGAAGGTCCGCGGCTACCAGCCGGGTCGGTTCTCGTTCAACGTCAAGGGCGGTCGGTGCGAGGCGTGCGCCGGCGACGGCACCCTGAAGATCGAGATGAACTTCCTGCCGGACATCTACGTGCCGTGCGAGGTGTGCAAGGGCGCCCGGTTCAACCGGGAGACCCTGGAGGTGCACTACAAGGGCAAGAACATCGCCGAGGTCCTGGACACCACCATCGAGGAGGCCGAGGAGTTCTTCCGGGCCATCGGCCCGATCCACCGGCACCTCAAGACGCTGGTCGACGTCGGCCTGGGCTACGTGCGGTTGGGTCAGCCGGCGCCGACGCTGTCCGGCGGCGAGGCGCAGCGGGTCAAGCTGGCGGCCGAGCTGCAGAAGCGCTCCACCGGCCGGACCGTCTACGTGTTGGACGAACCGACGACCGGACTGCACTTCGCCGACGTGGAGAAGCTGCTCGGGGTGATCAACGGGCTGGTCGACAAGGGCAACACGGTGATCGTCATCGAGCACAACCTGGACGTGATCAAGTCCGCCGACCACCTCATCGACATGGGTCCGGAAGGCGGGTCCGGCGGGGGACTGGTGATCGCCGAGGGCACCCCGGAACAGGTCGCGGCGGTTCCCGATTCATTCACCGGGCAGGTCCTCGCGCCGGTCCTGGAGGGCCGCGCCGCCGGGACCGCCTGGCGGCGGCTGCGGTCGGTCCAGGGTCCGGTCACCGGATCAACGGCCAACGGATCATCGAAAAGCGGGGGCGGGTCACGAAAGTCGGCCGCCGCCGGCGCCGGCAGTCGGATCACGGCGACCGCCGGGACCACCGGTCCGGGTGACCGGGCGACGGACGAGGGGGCCGCCGCCAAAGCCCGCCGAAAGGCGGCCCGGCTGGTCTAGGGTCCGCGCCTCGCGCCCGGTTGCCGACGGGCCGAAGGCTGCTTCGAACCGATGCCGCCCATGTCCGGGCGAGGTCGGCCCCGGCTGGTCAACGTGTCCCGCCGCCTGGGCGTGGCCGGGTGGGCAGGGCCGGACAGCCGCATCCGGCAACCTGGTCGCGCAGCTGGTGCCCGCCCTACACCCAGGCATGCAGGGCGTAGCGGTCCCACTCCGGCATGACGACCCACAACGTGGCCGTCATCAGCGGCTCCACCTGCGTGGAAGCGAAGCCCTTCGCGCGGACCAGCGCCTCCACCTCGGCGGCGGGGCGGCCGCCGTACAGCGGCAGCGAATCGCGGATCGGGGCGTAGTCGGGGTTGCCCTGCGGCCGACGCCAATCGCCCTCGACCAGCACCAGGCGGCCACCCGGCCGCAGGACCCGCGCCCACTCGTTCAGCGCGCGTGGCGGGTTCGGCAGCGTCCAGATCACGTGTCGTTCGATGACCAGATCGAACGAGCCATCCGGGAACGGTAGGTGCTCGACGTCGGCGGAGCGGAACTCGATGTCCAGGTGGACGTCGGCGGCCTTCTCGCGAGCCCGCGCGAGCATCGAGTCGGCGAAGTCGACGCCGACCGCGCGATGCCCGAGCCCGGCCAGCAGCAGGCTGAAGAACCCGGTGCCACATCCAACGTCCAGCGCACGCACCGGCTCCGGGCCCGCCCACTCGCGTACCCGGTCGACCCATGCCGCGCGCTGCTGTTCGCTGAGCAGACCGTGGGACTTGCCCTCGTCGAAGGTCGCGGCCCGCCCGTCCCAGTGCCGCCGCACCAGTTCTTTGACGGACGGCTCCTCGACGGAGAGCTCCTGAACAGACTCGGTCATCCGATGTACTCCTCTTCTCGATCGAGTGAACACAGTGGCACGACGAGCGGCACGCCGTCCTCGTCGTGTAAGACCCGAGCCTCGACGCGATACACCTCGCGCAGCAGGCGGGGGGTCAGCACCTCGGCGGGCGTGCCGCGCGCAGCGATTCGACCGGCATGCAGGACCAGCATTCGGTGGGCGAACCGCGCGGCGAGGTTGAGATCGTGGACGGCCAGCACGACGGTCATCTGCCGCTCCACGGCCAGGTCCGAGACGAGGGTGAGCAGGTCGAGCTGGTGGCGCAGATCCAGGCTGCTGGTCGGCTCGTCGAGCAGCAGCACCCGGGGTTCGGCGGCCAGCGCCTGCCCGACGGCGACCAGTTGTCGCTGGCCCCCGGAGAGTTCGCACAGGTGGCGGGCCGCGAGGTCACCGAGCCCGAGCCGCTCCAGCACCGCGGACACGGCCGCCACATCGGCGTCGTCGACCCGCCAGCCGGGCCGCGCTTGGCGGTGCGCCACGAGCACCGCCTCGAACACCGTGAGCGCCGCGGTGTTCGGCAGGTCCTGCGGCAGGTAGCCGACGAGCTTGGTGCGCTCGCCCGCCCGCAGTGATGCCACGGCGTGTTCGCCGACGTGCACCGTTCCGCGCCCGCGCAGCAGGCCCGCGAGGCACCGTAGGAAGGTCGACTTGCCCGCCGCATTCGGCCCGATGAGGGCCGTCAGCTTGCCCGGAGAATCCTCGTCGAGGTGGATGCCGCCGAGTACGTGGTGATGACCGTAGGAAAAGCAGAGGTCCTCTACGCGGATTCTCACGACCAGATCCTCCGGCGCCGGGTGAAGATGATGGCCACGAAGAACGGCACGCCGACCAGCGCGGTGATGATCCCCACCGGGATCACGACGCCAGGTATGACGAGCTTGCTGACAATCGAGGTCACCGAGAGCAGCAGCGCGCCGCAGAGCATGGACGCCGGCATGAGGTAGCGCTGGTCCTCGCCGACCAGCATGCGCGCGACGTGCGGGCCCACCAGACCGACGAACCCGATCGTCCCGACGAAGGCAACGGCCGTCGCTGCGAGCACGGAAACCCCGAACAGCACGACGAGCCGCAGGCGACGCACCTCGACGCCAAGGCTGGCCGCGCGCTCGTCCCCCATTCGCAATGCGGTGAGCCGCCACGACGCCCGGGCACACAGCGGCACGACCAGCACGATGACGGCGACGAGGATCGCCAGGCGCAGCCAGTCCGCCTTGGTGAGGCTGCCGAGCGTCCAGAAAACCACCTGCTGCAGCGCCTGTTCGGAGGCGTTGTACTCCATCAGCGACAGCAGCGCGTTGAACAGGAAGACCAGCGCGATGCCGAGCAGGATCATCGTCTCGGCGCTGGAGCCGCGGAGCAGGCTCAGGCTCTGGATCGCCAGGCAGGCGAGCAGCGCCCACAGCCAAGCGTTCGCCGCGGTGATGAAGAGCCCGCCGACCGACAGCACGCTCACGCCCAGGACGATCGACGTCGCCGCGCCGAAACTCGCCGCTGCGGCGATCCCCAGCGTGAACGGCTCGGCCATCGGGTTGTTCAGGATGGTCTGCATCTCGACGCCCGCGACCGCCAGCGCCGTACCGACCGCGACCGCCATGAGCGCCATCGGCAGCCGGATGTCCCAGACGATCGCGTGCTCGACGAGGGTGGCCCTGGACGGCGCGACGATCGCCCGGAGCGCGTCGGGGACGGACAGGCCCGACGGACCCAGGACGACGTCGGCGAACACCGAGACGAGCAGCGCGAGGAGCAGCCCGCCCAGGATCACCGCCCGGCGTCGCGACAGCAGCCGGTAGGCCTTGACCCCGGTCGCCGGAGCCGTCGCCCCAACCCTCACATCGACACCCAGAACGTGCCGCTGAATGGCACGGGCAGGAAGCGCTCATGGAAGTCCGCGTAGATCTGCGACGGGTCGACGTCCGCGAAGGCCTCCGGGTGCTGCCACTTGGCCAGCTGGATCGCGGCAACGAAGTTGTACGGCGAGCCGTAGAACTGGTGCCACAGGGCGTGCACGTTTCCGGACCGCACCGCGGTCAGGCTGCCCCAGCCGGGCTGCTGGGTCAGCGCCTGCAGCTGAGTGCGCGCCTGGTCCTCGTCGGCCTGGTATCCCATGTTCACGAATCCGACGCCGGGCACCTTGTTCGGCGAGTTCGTCCAGTTGGCGCCGGTGGCCACGATCAGGTTCGGATCGCTGGCGAAGATCTGCTCCTCGGCAAGTGACCCGCTCTCGCCGCTGAGGAACTGGGTGCCGAGGTTCTGCCCACCCGCCAGCTCGATCAGCTCGCCCAGGTTCGATCGCCCGAACGTCGCGCAGCACTCGCTCAGGCCGGCCGCACGGTACAGAAACGTGACCGGCTGCGGCTCCAGACCCGCAACCCGGCTCCGGACCATCTCGATCTGCTCGTCGTAGAAGTCTACGAACTCGCGGGCCCGGTCCTCCCGGCCCATGATCTGGCCGAGGATCTCGACGCTGGGCCCGGTGGTCTTCAGCGGGTGATCCCGGAAATCAACCACGACGGTGGGGATGCCGACCTTCTCCAGGGTCTCGATCGCGCCCAGCTCCTGGGCGCTCTTGTACCCGGCCATCGACAGCACCATGACGTCCGGTTCGAGATCGATGACCTTCTCGGCGGAGAAAGCGCCCTGGGAGAGCGCCCCGACCTCGGGGATCTGGTCGATCTCGGGGAACTTCGCGCGGTACAGCTCGTAGGTGTCCAGGTCGGCCGTCTTGAGGTCGTTCGGCCAGCCGACGATGCGGTTCACCGGGTCCTCGCGATCGAGCATCGCCGTCAGGTACAGCAGCCGACCCTCACCGAGGAACATCCGCTCGACCGGTACGGGCACCTGAACCTCACGACCGGCCACGTCGGTCAGGGTGGCCGTCCGCGGGGCGGACTCCGAGGCGGCCGACTCGGCCGCCGTGGACTGCGCGGCCCCGGCGACCGTCGTCTGCGGAGCGGTGGCAGCGGGCGCCGGGGTGGAGCAGGCCACCATGGCCGACAGCGCGACGACGCCCAGGACGGCCGCGCCGGCGCGCTTGATGCGAGTTTTCATGGAGTGCAGGCTAACCTAACCTCGCTATCGGACTCCGGGTGACCCAGAGATATTCGGCCGGGAGGCGCGCCCGTTGCGGACAACCGCCGCACCGACCCCAGCACGGCGGCTGACCGCACCGCCGAGGGCTTGGGTGACGCGCCCGCGCCCTTGAACTGACCTCCGGAAACCCTCCGTCCGGGACGAATGCGCCAACCGCCCCGAACGTGCCAGACTGTGACTCGAGCCAAGAGGGAAGGGCAGATGACGGCATCCGGTCCGACGCTCATCACGTCGGTGCAGCGTGCCCTGCACCTGCTGGACGCCGTCGGCCGCCGGGACCGGCCCGTGTCGGCGAAGGTGCTGGCCCGGGAGACCGAGCTCGCCCTGCCGACCACGTACCACCTGCTGCGCACCCTGGTGCACGAGGGCTACCTGGAACGCATCGACGGCTGCTACGTGCTCGGCCAGCAGGTCGGCGGGCTGATCCGCGGCGTGGATCAGTCGACGCTGCGGGCCCGGACCACCCTCGCCGCGCTGAGCGACGAGCTGTCCGGCGCGACCTACCTGGCGGTCTACCGTGGCGGCGAGATCGAACTGGTCGACATCGTGGACAGCCCGGCCCACCCGCGGGTCGATCTCTGGGTCGGCCTGCACGACGCCGGCCACGCCACCGCCCTGGGCAAGGCGATCCTGACGGTGCTGCCCGCGGATCTGCGCGATGACTACCTGAGCCGGCACGAGCTGGCCGACCTCACCCCGCACACGGTCACCGATCCGCGGGTGTTGCGCCGACAGCTCGGCCGGCACACCGGCCTGGCCGTCGACACCGGCGAATACCAGCTCGGCATGACCTGCGTGAGTGCGGCCATCCGCACCGACGACGGGGTCGCCGCCGTGGCCGTGTCCGCGCCGCTGGCCCGCCGCGGCCAGCTGATGGACTCCGCCGACGTGCTGCGTCGCGGCGCCAACCGGATCGGGCTGGCCCTGGCCGCGTCGAGCCGCTGACCGGCAGTCGCGGGCGGTTCGGTGTCACTGACTGACCCGGAAGCGTCGCCCACCACTATCAGCATCTGAAATCAGTGCCCTGGCCCGGGTGCAGCCGGTCGGCGCATGCTCATCGGCAACCCCCGAAGGAGTGGGCAGATGACCGACCGCAATGACTCGGCTGCGCCGGGCCCGGACGTCCGACGCGAGCTGTACCGCACGATGGTGCTGATCCGCAGCTTCGAGGAGGCGATCCTGGCCGACTACCACGCCGACAAGAAGCCGGCCTGGGACATCGGCGCCGGCCTGATCCCCGGCGAAATGCACCTGTCCGCCGGCCAGGAGCCGGTCGCCGCCGGGGTCTGCGCCCATCTGCGGGCCGACGACGCGGTCACCGCCACTCACCGGCCGCACCACTTCGCCCTCGCCCACGGCGTGGACATCGACCGGATGGCCGCCGAGATCTACGGCCGGGAGACCGGGCTGGGCCGTGGCCGGGGCGGTCACATGCACCTGTTCGACCCGGCCACGCACTTCTCCTGCTCCGGGATCATCGCCGAGGGTTACCCGCCGGCCCTGGGCCAGGCGTTCGCGTTCAAGCACCGCGGCGGAGACGGAGTCGCGGTGGCGGTCACCGGGGAGGGCGCCGCCAACCAGGGGGCGTTCCACGAATCGCTGAACCTGGCGGCGCTGTGGCAGCTGCCGGTGGTGTTCGTGGTCGAGGACAACGACTGGGGGATCTCGGTGCCGAGGTCGGCGTCGACGGCGGTGCCGGACAACTCGGTGCGGGCCGCCGCCTACGGCATGCCCGGCATCAGGGTCGAGGAGAACGCGGTCGAGGGGGTGTACTCCGCCGCCGGGGAGGCAGTCGAACGGGCCCGCTTCGGCGGCGGTCCCACGTTGATCGAGGTGCACACGCTGCGGCTGTGGGGGCACTTCGAGGGTGACGCGCAGGGCTACCGGCCCGAACTCGCCGACGTGCCGGGCCGGGACCCGATCCCGGCCTACGAGGCGAGCCTGCGGGCGGACGGGGTGCTCGACGAGGACGAGATCTCCCGGATCCGGACCGAGGCGGCGGCTCGGGTGGAGCGGGCGGTGCAGTTCGCCAAGGACAGCCCGCACCCCGATCCGGCGCAGGCCCGCGAGTACGTGTTCGCCGGCGCGAGCTGAGAGGCGGCCGAGATGACTGCGACCCTGAACCCACCGAGCACGGCCGGCGCCACGGCGACCAGTCGGCGGCTGACCACCGCGAAGGCGATCGTCGAGGCGATCGGCCAGGAGATGGAGACCGCTCCGTCGGTCATCCTGCTCGGCGAGGATGTCGGCGCCTACGGTGGCATCTTCTCCTCGACCACGGGCCTGCTCGAGAAGTTCGGCCCGACCAGGGTGCTGGACACCCCGATCTCCGAGACCGCGTTCATCGGCCTGGCCACCGGGGCCGCGGTGGAGGGCCTGCGGCCGATCGTCGAGCTGATGTTCGTCGACTTCATGGGCGTGTGCCTGGACCAGATCTACAACCACCTGGCCAAGATCCATTTCGAGTCCGGCGGGAACGTCAGCGTGCCCGTCGTGCTGACCACCGCCGTCGGCGGTGGCTATTCCGACGGCGCGCAGCATTCGCAGTGCCTGTGGGGCACGTTCGCGCATCTGCCCGGACTGAAGGTGGTGGTGCCCAGTAACCCGTACGACGCGAAAGGCCTGATGACGGCGGCGATCCGGGACGACAACCCGGTCGTCTACATGTTCCACAAGGGCGTCATGGGCCTGCCCTGGATGGCGAAGAACCGCCGGTCCACCGGCGAGGTGCCGGCGGAGAGCTACCAGGTGGAGATCGGGAGGGCATCGGTCGCACGTCGGGGGACCGATGTCACCGTCGTCACCGTCTCGCTGTCCGTGCACCACGCCTTGGACGTCGCCGAGCAGCTCGAGTCCGACGGCATCTCGGCGGAGGTCATCGACCTGCGTTCGCTGGTGCCGTTGGACCGGGCCGCGATTCGCGAGTCGGTGGCCCGCACCGGCCGGCTCGTCGTCGTCGACGAGGACTACCTCTCGTTCGGCATGTCCGCGGAGGTCATCGCCTCCGTCGTCGAGCACGATCCACGGATGCTCACCCGGGCGCCGATCAGGGTCGCCGTCCCGGACGTGCCCATCCCGTACGCGCGAGAACTGGAGTACGCGGTGCTGCCCACCAGGGCCCGGATCGAAGCCGCGATCCGCGGGGTCATGCAGGGGTGACCTCCATCGTGTTCCCCCGACTGTCCGACAAGGATCCGGACGGGGAAGGTGTGGTCGCCACCTGGTTCGTCGACGACGGCGCGACCGTCACCGTCGGCC
>JANWJC010000186.1 GCA_025449595.1 Acidobacteriota bacterium
CCCTGAGTCTCGTTGTAAGGCGGCCCATATCCGGCGGTGCCGGATGATCCGTCCAGCTCGGTCACCACCGTGGCGACGAAGTCCATCGCACCACCGTTGGGGTCGACGTTCCCCTGGTCGTCGGTCATCGGCGACGTCGACCAGTAGCGAGCACTGAATGCCTCGCCGGTGGCCGACTTCGGGCCTCCCGGATACGACAGACCGGCATCAGCCGACCCGAAGATCACTGTCGCACCGATCACGAGGATGATCACGATCACAGTCGCGATCACGCCTTCGAAGATGATGTCGAAGCCGCGCTCCGCACCGGTCCAGTGCCGGATCGGCTGTCGCGTCCGGCGCGTCATCGCGTCACCTGCCGATGCGCTGGGACGGATGTCGATTCCGGCGATGAACTGGCTTCGCCGTTGGAGGTGCCAGGGACGGGGACGGCAACCTCCAGGTGCTCAGCGCCCGGCGGCGGGACCACTCCTCGCCGTCGGATCTGCGCGAGGTGAACAATGACGATGAAGCCGAGGATCCCTGCAGTGACTATCACGTGCATCGTGAATTGCTGCCCGATATTCATGACGTTCCAGACCGCCCCGATGCCGGCTGCGTTCAACACGTCCTTGGCCTGCTGGCCGACGAACTGCCCGTCCCAGTTGGTCATCATCAGGAATCCCGTGAACGCGGTGAGGATGGCGAGCAGGAACGCGAGCACCCCCGTGACCCACGTGAACCCGCGACCACCCCGCCAGGCCATGATGAAGAAGTTGAACAAGGCGTGGACCGCCATGAACAGGAAGAAGGCCTGAACGCTCCAGAAGTGCATACCGTTCATGAAGGCGCCCCAGGAATTGTTGTGCCACCACTGCACGCCACCGAGAGCAAGGACGACGCCACTGGCGATCACCACGAAGAGCGAGACCAGCGTGAGCATGCCCATCGAGTACAACAACGACGAGACGTACGACGGCTCCCTGTCGGGTAGGACGTTCCGAAGGGGCAGGTTCCGGACCAAGAAGGCACGTACCCACGGCGACGGTGCGGTCCAGGAGAATGCTTCGGACCCGTCGGTCCCGGTAACCGGATCTTTGGCGTTCACGTCCGTCGTCATCGCGAGGACCCGACCCGTTCGGGAACGTCGATGAACATGCCGGCGATGAACAGGACGGCGATGATCGCGAACATGATCAGGTTGCCGTACTTCAGCGTGACCCAGTCCCCGAAGGTCCACGCGGCATAGCCGCCATCGCCCACCAGATCGAGATAGGGCCCCCAGAGTTGGTTGATCACTGTCGTCTCCTCCGACTGCTGACCGCTGGATCACCCCCCAGACGATGTTGACCGTCGAAAGCCGGTCTTCGTAGGGCCGTAGGTCCCGAGCGGGCTCCGGGCTCGAAGGGATGGTCACCACTGACGCGGGTTGGGTACTGCCGCGATGAGCGAGTCGACTTTCCTAGGATCGCTGGTATGGCTTGGCATGAGGTCGCAGCGTCGCAGCAGGACCGCACCACCGCACGGCTGCTGGTCGCGGGCCAGCTCGCCTTGCTGGTCGCGGTGGCCGTGCAACGACGCGGTACGAGCTGGCCGGTGCCGCACATGTTGCGGGGATTGTCATGGTGCGGCCAGATCGCCGGCGTCGCGCTATCGGTCACGGCCGCGGTCCGACTCGGACCGGGTCTGACCGCCTCACCGCTGCCCAACGCCCAGTCCGAGCTGCACACCGATGGGCTGTACGAGTACGTCCGGCACCCCGTCTACGCCGGAGTCATGCTCGCCGCAGGCTCGCGCACCCTTGCCACCGGGAACCGTGCCGCGCTGCTGCCGCTGGGGCTGCTAGGAGTGCTGCTGCACGTGAAGTCCGGCTTCGAGGAACGCCGTCTCGCCCAGCGATTCCCCGGCTACGCCGGCTACGCCGCCCGGACACCTCGGCTCGTGCCCACACCGTTCCGGGCCCACAGCGAGGCGGCTGTCCCGGACCCGACCCTGTGATCACCTGAGGGAACGCCTGCAGATCCATGATCAACGTGAGCGAGCAGGAGCTCTCAGGCGCATCGATCGAGGCTGCTCGAAGTCCGCTGTGGCACGCCAACGTACCCAAATAGTGAAACTCCCTGCACTGCAGGGGGTTTCAAGTGTGGGCGATGCTGGTATCGAACCAGCGACCTCTTCGGTGTGAACGAAGCGCTCTACCACTGAGCTAATCGCCCCGGCGTACGAGGGTCGCCAGAATATCGCACGGCAACCCGTGCTCCCGCCCGGGCCGCCGGCAGCCCCCGACCTCGGCCTCAGAGGGTGGCGCGAACCGCCCACAGGTCGGGGAACACCGGGTGGAACAGCGTCGAGGCCAGGTACGCGACACCGCTGGAGCCGCCCGTACCCGACTTGCTCCCGATCGTGCGTTCGACCATCTTGACGTGGCGGTAGCGCCACTCCTGCAGTCCTTCGTCCAGGTCCAGCAGCCGCTCAGAAACAAGTGCCGCCATCTCGTCGCTGCCGTACGCCGTGGCGATCACCGCCTGCACGTCGGGGCGCGGCCGGTACGCCAGCTCCGGGTCAGCACCGAGCGCGGTCGCCGGCACCTCATGCCCACGCTGCCCCAGCAGCGCGAGGTAGGATGCCCACATCGGCCGGCGCACGGTGGCGGCACGGACGCGATCCCAGGACGGATCGTCATCGACGGCAGTGCGCAGGATGTCCTCATCTCGTCGGCCGAGCACCGCCTCGAGCTCGCGGAACTGCGCCGACTGGAACCCGCTGGCCGAGTCGAGTCGATACCGGAAGGACTCGAACTGCAACGGCGTCAGCGTCTCCAGCACGTCGATCTGCGCCACCATCGTCTTGAGGATCTTCAACACCCTGCCCAGCCCGGCGAGCGCGGCGTAGGCATCGCCTCGATCGAGGGCACCTTGCACCCCACCACTGCCCGGGGCTCTCTGGTCACCGCGCAGCTCGTGCAGCACCTGCTTGAACCACAGCTCGTAGACCTGGTGGATCGTGATGAAGAGCAGCTCGTCGTGCTCGGCGAGCTCGCCGCCCATCGCGCTGCGGGGACACTGCAGCCCCAGCAGATCGCCGATCCGCAGGTAGGTCGCGTACGTCACTGCAGCAGGTTCGGACCCCATGCCCCGACCCTAGGACCGCGGCGCGGCGAGGGTGCCTACTCCGTCGCGATCACCAGCTCAGGGGTCTGGCTGGGAGGCGGCGCGGGCCGCGAACTGCGCCGCGACCTGCGCCGTGACGGGCCCGGCCGGCAGGGCCCGGCCGCGCTCGGGATCGACCAGCTGCACGACCGGCTGGACGTCACGGGTGCTCGAGGTCAAGAACACCTCGTCGGCCGTGTGCAGCACGTCGTACCCCAGGGTCTCCTCCCGCAGCGGCACCACCCCGCCACACCACTCCAGCACCAGCTGGCGGGTGACACCGTTCAGGGCGCCCGAGGTCAGCGGCGGAGTCAGGACCTCGCCGTCGACGACGACGAACACATTGCTCCCGGTGCCCTCGCAGAGGGAACCGACGGTGTTGGCCAGCACCGCCTCGGACGCACCGCGGCTGCGGGCGCTGGCCAGCGCGACAGCGTTCTCGGCGTACGACGTGCTCTTGACTCCCGCGATCGGTGACCGCTCGTTGCGCACCCACGGCACGGTCGCGATCACAGCGGTCGGCTCCGGCGCCACCATCGGGGCCAGCGCGACGACCAGGGTCGCGGCGTACGGGCCTCGTACGCTACCGATCGGTCCTTCCCCGCTGGTCACCGTGATCCGCAGCCGGCCGAGCTCGAGGCCGTCAGCCGTGGCCGCGGACGCCAGCACGGCGTCGACCGCCTCCCGCACCAGGCTCGGCGCCGGTCCCGCCAGGCCCATGCCCGACAACGAACGCCTCAGCCGGTCCAGGTGACGGCTCAGCGCGAACGCGACGCCGCCACGGACCAAGATCGTCTCGAAGACGCCGTCGCCGACCGTGAAGCCGTGGTCGAGCACCGACACCTTCGCCGCGTCGGGTTCGACCAACCGGTCTCCGAGCCAGAATCGCGTCACGTCGACGCAGCCTGCCACGTCCCGGACGCCACGTTGAGCAGCGTCTCGGCCTTCAGCTCGGTCTCGGCCCACTCCCGCGCGGCGTCGCTGCCCCACGTGATGCCGGCCCCCGTACCGAACCGCAGCTCGGTGCCCGCCAGCCAGAACGTCCGGATGCCGACGGCCAGGACCGCCCGGTCGTCCTGGGCCCAGCCGATGGCGCCGCAGTACGGGCCGCGGGGCACCGGCTCCAGCTCCGCGAGGATGGCCAGGGCACTGGACTTCGGCGCGCCGGTCACCGACCCGGGCGGGAACGTGGCGGCCATGAGCTCGGGCCACCCCGCGTCGTGGCGCAGCTCAGCCCGGACCGTGGAGACCAGGTGGACCAGACCCGGATGCGCCTCGAGCTCAAGCAGACCGGGCACGGTCACCGACCCGGTCCGACTGACGGCCCCGAGGTCGTTGCGCACCAGGTCCACGATCATCACGTTCTCGGCCGCGTCCTTGTCCGTGAGGTCCTGCGCGGTACGACCGGTCCCCTTGATGGGTCCCGACTCGACGGTTCCGCCGTTCCGGCGCAGGAACAGCTCCGGGGAGGCCGTGGCCACGTGCAGCCCCTCCGGGGGCAGCGCGGGATGCGCGCCGGCGGGGAGCCGGACGAAGCCCGCGTAGGGCGCCGGGTTGCCCACAGCGAGCCGTGCCGAGAGTCCGGCGATGTCACTGCGACGCGGATCGGGCAGCACCGTCGACATCACCCGGCACACGTTCACCTGGTAGACGTCGCCCAGGCTGATCCGGCGCCGGACCTCCTCGACGGCTCGCAGGTACGCGGCACGGTCCATCGAGCTCGTCCACGCCGTGGCCTGCGGCCCGGCCCACTCCCCACCCGGGTGGGGCGCCGGACGGACGTCGGAGAACCTGGCGCACACGACCGCACCCTCGAAGTCCGCGACGACCGCCCACCAGCCACGGGAGTCGAGGGCGGCGAGATCGTCGGTCACGTCGACCAGTCCCCTGGCCAGGTGGCCACCGAAGTAGGCGAGCGGTTCTGCGGCCGACACGTCCGCGAGCGTAGAGGCCGCGTACCCACGCCTCGACGCGGCTTCGACTCCGGGGAGGCCACGGGACGCTTTTGGTGTCCCCCAGAACCGTCCGATAGGGTTGCGCCTCGCTGGCGGGGTCGCCCCCGTCGTGCTAGGCGGACGTGGCTCAGTGGTAGAGCATCACCTTGCCAAGGTGAGGGTCGCGGGTTCGAATCCCGTCGTCCGCTCGGATGGTCCCTCCGAGGACCCCACTCGGTGGAGTGGCCGAGAGGCGAGGCAACGGCCTGCAAAGCCGTGTACACGGGTTCAAATCCCGTCTCCACCTCGGGGAACGACACCCCTGCTGGGGCGATTAGCTCAGGTGGCTAGAGCGCATCCTTGACACGGATGAGGTCGGAGGTTCAAGTCCTCTATCGCCCACAGTCGAAACCCCCTGCGATTGCAGGGGGTTTCGATGTTCCGGTAGGTCACCTACAGCGTCAGTCCGCGATGAACTCGGCCAGCAGCGCGGCGAAGCGGGCCGGATCGTCCAGGTGCGGGTAGTGCCCGGCGCCCTCGAAGAGCTCGATCCGGCTGCCAGGTATCGCCTGCGAGGCCGGGATCGCATGCCACGCAGGGATCATGCGGTCCCGCGTACCCCAGACGATCAGCGTTGGGATGTCGATGGCCAGCGGCAGATGGTCGTACGCGGTCACGGTCTGACCTCCCGGATCGATGACCGACCGGGTCGTCGCCAGGAACGCACGACGGCTGTCGGCGTCGTGAAGTGATGTGAAGCCGTGCCAGGCCTCGGTCAGGTCCGGACCGGCCCGCCAGCC
>JANWJC010000187.1 GCA_025449595.1 Acidobacteriota bacterium
ATGCTGCCGACGTTCAAGGAGACCGTCGAAGAGCTGTTCCAGCTCGGACTGGTCCGTGCGGTGTTCGCCACGGAGACGCTGGCACTGGGCATCAACATGCCGGCCCGCAGCGTCGTGCTCGAGAAGCTGGTGAAGTGGAACGGTGAGACCCACGCCGAGATCACCGCGGGGGAGTACACCCAGCTGACCGGGCGGGCCGGGCGGCGCGGCATCGACATCGAGGGCAGCGCCGTCGTGGTCTGGCACCAGGGTTTCGACCCGTCGGCTCTGGCCGGGCTCGCCTCGACCCGCACGTACCCGCTGCGCTCCTCGTTCAAGCCCTCGTACAACATGGCCGTGAACCTGGTCGGCTCGGTCGGCTGGCAGGCCGCCCGCGAGCTGCTGGAGACCTCGTTCGCGCAGTTCCAGGCCGACCGCGCCGTCGTCGGGATGGCCACGCAGGTACGCAAGCAGCAGGATGCCGCGGCCGGCTACCGCGAGGCGATGACCTGCCACCTCGGCGACTTCGAGGAGTACGCGCGACTGCGCCGCACCCTGACCGAGCGGGAGCGCCAGCTCGCGAGGGACGGCAATGCGCGGCGGCGAGCTGCAGCGGCGCAATCCCTCGAGCAGCTGCGCCCCGGTGACGTGATCGTCGTCCCCACCGGTCGCCGGTCCGGCCCGGCCGTGCTGCTGGACCCCGGCCTCTCCGAGCGCGATGACCCCCGCCCGCTCGTCCTTATGCTCGACAAGCAGGTGAAACGCCTGGCAGTCACGGACTTTCCCGAGCCGGTGGTCGCCATGCTGCGGGTACGGATCCCGAAGTCGTTCAGCGCCCGGTCGGCCAACTCCCGGCGTGAGCTCGCCGCGGTGCTGCGGGACCGCACCGCCGACCTCACCTGGGACAAGCCGACCCGTGGCGGGTCCGGCGCGGCCGAGGACGCCCGGATCGCCGAGCTGCGGACACGCATCCGGCAACACCCGTGCCACGGGTGCGATCAGCGTGAGGACCATGCCCGTTGGGCGGAACGGCTCTGGCGCCTGTCGGGGGAGACGACGTCGTTGGAGCGCCGCGTCGACACGAGGACCAGCTCGATCGCGCGCCAGTTCGACCAGGTCTGCACCATTCTCGCCCAGCTCGGCTACCTCACGACCGCCGACTCCGGCGCGGAGGTGTCGACGTCCGGTCGGATGCTGCAGCGGCTCTACACCGAGCTCGACCTGCTCGCCGCCGAGTGCCTGCGCGAGGGGATCTGGGAGGGGTTGTCGGCCCCCGAGCTCGCGTCGTGCGCGTCCCTGCTGGTGTTCGAGTCCCGTACCGGCGACGGCGAGGGCACCGCCGCACGGCTTCCCGGCGGCGCGGTACGCGATGTCGTCACGCGGACCACGAAGCTGTGGGACCAGCTGGCCGAGCTCGAACGCGACCACCGGGTGCAGTTCCTGCGCCCGGTCGACGCCGGGTTCGCCTGGGCCGCCTACCGGTGGGCCTCCGGCCACCAGCTCGAGTCGGTGCTGCACGACGCCGACCTCGCCGCCGGTGACTTCGTGCGCTGGTGCAAGCAGCTTGCCGACCTGCTGGGGCAGATTGCGGACTCCACGGCCGCCCAGGGCACGCCGTCGGGGCGCCGGTTGTCCCGTACGGCACACGACGCCGTCGACGCCGTCAAGCGCGGCGTCGTCTCCTTCAGCTCGGTCTGAGCCGGGCCGCACAGTGGCGCCGGACCTGTGGTAGATGTGGGCGATGGCCGTGGACTGGACAGCCCCCGACGTCGAGCGTGTCGAACCGGCGCGTATCTGCAGCGAGCGTGACGCCCTCGAGCATTGGCTCGACTTCCACCGGGCGACCTTGCTGCGCAAGTGCGCCGGCCTCACCGAGGAACAGCTGAAGCGACGAGCGGTCCAGCCCTCGGCACTGTCGCTGCTCGGGCTGGTACGGCACATGACCGAGGTCGAACGCTGGTGGTTCCGGATGCACGCTAACGGCGAGAACCTCGACTTCCCCTACGACCCGGACCAGACCGGTGCGGACTTCGACGACACGGCGCACGCCGACGCGGCGAGCGACCTGCAGGCTTACCGACAGGAGGTCGAGGCGGCCCGGGCCGCCACCCGCGACAAGGACCTCGACCTGGTCGTGCCCAGTCGAGGCGACCACCCCGAACGGACCCGTGACGTCCGCTGGATCTACCTGCACATGATCGAGGAGTACGCGCGGCACAACGGCCACGCCGACCTGTTGCGCGAAGCCATCGACGGCAGCACGGGCGACTGACGAGCAGCCACTCGGGGCCGTCGTGAGCGACGGTCAGCGCGCCAGTGCGACCAGGACCCGGTTGATGCTGGAGCCGAGGTTCCAGCGGTCGGCCAGCGCTACCAGCGCTTCGGGGTCGGCGGGGGCGGTGGGCAGCCGCGCGTCGAAGCGGGGGAGCGGGCAGTCCGTCGCGACCGCCACCACGCCGGGGGCCACCGCGAGGTACGCCGACGACTCCAGGATGCGGGCCCGTACCCCCGGCTTGATGCCGGCGTCGCCCGCGGCAGCCGCGGCGATGACCTCGTCGAGGGATCCGTATGCCGTGATCAGCGCAGCGGCAGTCTTGTCGCCGACGCCCTTCACCCCGGGCAGCCCGTCGGAGGGGTCACCGCGCAGGACCGCGAAGTCGGCGTACGAACGGCCGGGGATCCCGTACTTGGCTGCGACGACAACCTCGGTGACCACCTCAGCGTTCGCGACCCCCTTGGCGGCCGTGTACAGCACGCGTACGTCGCGTGCGTCGTCGACGACCTGGAACAGGTCCCGGTCTCCGGTCACCGCGGCGACCGGAGAGGCTGCCGTCGCGCACAGCGTGCCGATGACGTCGTCGGCCTCGTAGCCAGCCGAGCCGACACGGGCGATCCCCAGCGCCGCAAGCACTTCCACGATGATGGGCACCTGTGGCGTCAACGTGTCGGGGACCTCTTCCACGTCCACCGAGCCGGTCGCGGTGACCTCGACGACACGGTGCGCCTTGTACGACGGAATCGCCTCGACCCGGAACGCCGGTCGCCAGTCCTCGTCCCAGCAGGCGACCAGGTGGGTCGGCCGGTGGTCGGTGACGAGCCGCGCGATGAAGTCCAGGAACCCGCGCACCGCGTTCACCGGTGTCCCGTCCGGTGCCACCGTCGACTCGGGCACCCCGAAGAACGCCCTGAAGTACAGCGAGGCTGAGTCGAGCAAAAGCAGTAACTCTCGTTCGGCCATGAGGAGGACGCTACTTGAGGCCTCCGCGCGCGGCACCTCCATCCAGAGGGTGCAGCGCTGGATGACGAACGCGGACGTTGGGGTCATCCGCAGTGGCGCTCATCTTGTCTGGGTGGACACCACGGGTGCTCACGGCCCCACCTACACGCACATCTCGAGTGAGTCAACGCACTCACTTGACACATCGCCTGACGCAGTACACGATAACTGACTATGTCAGTCATCGTGAGAGATCGACGTGCTGAGCGTTTCGCAGCGACCCGTCGCGAGATCCTCGACGCTGCTTGGCAGCGGGCAGCCTCAGACGGTCTGATGTCGATCGCGATGCGGGATCTGGGTGCAGCGGTCGGCATGCGCGCGCAGTCGCTGTACGCGTACTTCCCGTCCAAGCACGCGATCTACGACGCGATGTTCGCCGAGGCGAACATCGAGCTTCTGCAGCGCATCGGTGCCGTGGACGAGGACGATCCGGTGGCGCGCCTGCGTGCGCACGCGCGAGTGTTCATCGCCTTCTGCGTCGAGGACCCGGTGCGGCACCAGCTGCTCTTCCAGCGGATCATTCCCGGCTTCGAGCCCAGCCCGGAGTCCTACGCGCCTGCGGTCGAGCTGGCCGCGACGGCACGCACCACGCTGAACGCCTGCGGCGCGACCGGGGTACGGGCCTTCGACGCCTGGACCGCGATCACCGCTGGCATCGCCGGCCAGCAGAACTCCAACGAGCCAGGCGGGAGGCGCTGGACCCGCCTTGTCGACGACGTCGTCGACATGTACCTCGCTCATTACCGCAAGGACTCACCCAGGAGCGACTCATGAACGACACCGTCGTGGATGTGGGCACGATCCCAGCACTGGAGCACGAGGAGGCGATGGACCTCGCCGACGCCGAGCTCGGACGGCTCCTCGACG
This sequence comes from Acidobacteriota bacterium, assembly GCA_025449595.1. Lineage (GTDB taxonomy): Bacteria > Actinomycetota > Actinomycetes > S36-B12 > CAIYMF01 > JAFIHG01. The sequence continues at coordinate 4,124 of JANWJC010000187.1, forward strand.
CGGTCGACGCGCTGCGCGGACCCGACTGGGCACGGCCGACCGAGTGTGCCGGCTGGGACGTCCGAGCCATGCTCGGGCACCTTCTCGGGATGCTGGAGCTGCAGGCCGACGCGGACGAGAGGGTCCGTCAGATCACGATCGCGACCCAGCAGGCCGACGCCAACGGCGGGCTGCGACTGGACGCCATGACCGCGCTGCAGGTCCGCGAGCACGCTCCCCTGTCCACGGAAGAGCTCCGCACGCGACTCCACACGGCAGCGAAAGAGGGCCTGGCTGCGCGTCGTTCGATGCCGTCCGCAGTCCGGGCCGCGCCATACGACCCTGGGATCCCGGGCGTCTCCGGCTGGACCATCGGATACGTGTGTGACGTCATCCACACCCGGGACCCATGGCTGCACCGGATGGACCTGTCCCGCGCGATCGCGCGAGATCCAGTCCTGACGGGCTCCCACGACGGGCGCATCGTGGCCGACGTCGTCGCCGAATGGGCCGCAACACATGGTCGGTCGTTCACCCTCGACCTCACTGGCCCCGCAGGTGGTCACTACCAGGCGAGACGAGCGGGACGAGCTGGCGCACCGCTGCGGCTGGACGCTGTGGACTTCTGCCGCACCTTGTCCGGTCGGGCCGACGGCACCGGACTTCTCATGACCCGCGTCACCTTCTGACCGAACGACCATGAGGGAGCAGGCAGCAGACATGAACACCACCATGACAGTTCCCCCGACCGGTCCGCCGGCGCTGACGATTCGGCAGCCCGGCGAAGGGCGGACCGGGGAGCTCGGCACCATCGGGGTCCAGTTCAAGCTCTGGGGCACGGAGACCAACGGGGCGGTCTCCGTCGTCGAGCACCCCTTCCCTGTCGGAGCCCTTGTCCCGGCGCACCTGCACACCCGCGAGGACGAATACTCGATCGTCACCCAGGGCGAGATCGGCTTCCGCTCGGGCGACCGCGAGGTCGTGCTCGGGGCGGGCGGCTACCTCACCAAGCCCCGCGGAGAGATGCACGCCATGTGGAACGCCGGCGCGGTGCCGGCCCGCATGATCGAGATCATCAGCCCTTCGGGTTTCGAGAACTTCTTCCGGGAGCTGTCCGAGATGCTCGCCACCGGACCACTGGATCCGGCATTGATGCCGCCGCTCGCGGCCCGCTACGGCATCCAGTTCGGCGCACCCGACTGGCTGCCCGACGTCGTCGCGCGGTACGGGCTGACACCGCCGGGGTAGTGAGGACGCAGATCGCCCGGTACGCCCGCCGCTGGTGCCCTTCCACCGGTGAAGATGTCGCCTTCACGCCGATCCTGGCGGCCCCGTGGTCCTCGCCGTTCTCTGGGCGCTGACGTGGCTCGTGTTCCCGGCAGTCCTTGACGCACACCGACTGGTCCCGAGCGTGGGTCGGCGTAGGGTCGGTCGGGTGAGCAGCAGCAACGGGTCGCCCGCAGCAAAGATCACCGTCCTGCACCCCTCCGGCGCCGGTCTGCAGCATGAGGTCCTCGCGGACCTCGCGGACCGGCTGGCGCGGGCCCAGGCAGCGACCCGCGCCGCGGAGATCGACGCCCTGCTGATCAGTCCGGGCCCGGACCTGCGCTACCTCACCGGGTATGACGCGATCCCACTGGAGCGGCTGACCTGCCTCGTGCTGCCCGCCGAGGGCGACCCCCGGGTCGTCGTGCCCCGGTTGGAGAGCGCGGCCGCCGCCGCGAGTCCGCTCGGCGCGCTGGGACTGGAGATCCTGACGTGGGACGAGGCCGACGACCCGTACGCCATCGTGGGCGGTCTGCTGCCCCCCCGCGGACAGGTCGGTCTGGACAACTTGATGTGGGCCGAGAAGGTGCTGCGGCTGCGCGAGGCGATGCCACAGGTGAGCCAGCGGCTCGCGGGCACCGTGCTGCGCGAGCTGCGCATCCGAAAGTCACCCGAGGAGGTCGCTGCGCTTCGGGGGGCCGGGGCGGCGATCGACCGTGTGCACGAACAGGTTCCGGGTTGGTTGCGGCCCGGACGCACTGAGCGTGAGGTGGGTCGAGATATCGCCGAGGCGATAATCGCCGAAGG
>JANWJC010000188.1 GCA_025449595.1 Acidobacteriota bacterium
CGCTGCTCGAGCCACGGATCCCCGACGTCGTGGTAACCGCGCTCCTCCCAGAAGCCCTTGCGCTCGCCGGTGAGGTACTCGATCCCGCGCACCCACTTCGGGCCCTTCCAGGCGTAGAGGTGCGGCACGACCAGGCGCAGCGGCCATCCCTGGTCCGGGCTCAGCTCGACGCCGTCGAGCCGGTACGCGAACAGCGCGTCCTTGTGCCACAGGTCGCTGATCCGCATGTTCGCGCAGTACCCGTGCTCGGCCCACACCAGCGCGTTCGTGACGTCAGCGTGCGGCGGAGCTTCCCGCAGCACGTCGCGGGCACGTACCCCGGACCAGTGCGCGTCGAGGCGGCTCAGGCCGGTGACGCAGTGGAAGTCGGCTACGACCTCGACCGCCGGACGGGCTCGGAACTGTTCGTACGAACAGCTCCACGTCGACCCGGACCGCGTGGCCCCGATGACGCGAAGGTCCCATGACTCCGGTCGGAACACCGGGACCCGGCCGTAGTGCATGACCGGCCAGGTGCGGGCCAGCACCTGCCCCGGTGGCAACCGTCGCGCCAGCTGGTTCACCGGCAGCGCACGTACCGGGTCGGCCCAGTCGAGGTCGTCCGGTCCGGCACTCACGACAGCCATCGTGACCGCCCGGCCCCGGGCGACCCTCGCGGGGTCCTGACTATGTCCACATGGTGGACACCTTGTCCATGCCTCGGATATCGGGGGCTACGCTGCGAGCCGTGTACTGCAACGCGTTCTGGTATGCCGACCTCGGGGCTCACCCGAGCGGTCGACGCGCCTGACGCATCCACCCCTCCCACCAGCCCCGAGCCGAAGCGGCCGGGGCTTCGTCATGCCACGCCCCGGTCGCCAGCAGCTCGGCCCCACCCCAGGAGCACCCCATGGTTGTCGTCATGACGGCCGACGCGACGGCGTCGGACCTCGCGAGCGTCGTCGAACGCGTCGAGGCCGCAGGCGGAGAGGCGTTCGTCAGCCGAGGTGAGTCCCGCACGGTCGTCGGCCTCGTCGGGGACGTCACAGGCTTCCACGACCTGAACCTGCGAGCGCTGCCGGGCGTCATGGAGGTCGTCCGCGTCTCGACGCCGTACAAGCTCGTCTCCCGTGAGCACCACGATCCGTCCACGGTCTACGTCGGGACGACTCGGGTCCCCATCGGTCCGGGGACGTTCACGCTGATCGCCGGCCCGTGCGCGGTCGAGACCCCCGAGCAGACGTTGGCGGCAGCCCAGATGGCCGCTGCCGCGGGGGCCACGCTGCTGCGCGGCGGGGCGTACAAGCCACGCACCTCCCCGTACGCGTTCCAGGGTCTCGGGGAGGCGGGCCTGGCGATCCTCGCGGACGTGCGCGCTGAGACCGGGCTGCCGATCGTGACCGAGGTCGTCGACCCGAACGACGTCGACCTTGTCGCGTCGTACGCGGACATGCTGCAGGTGGGCACCCGAAACGCCCAGAACTTCTCGCTGCTGGCCGCGGTGGGAGACACCGGAAAGCCGGTGATGCTCAAGCGCGGCATGAGCTCCACGATCGAGGAGTGGCTGCTCGCGGCGGAGTACGTCGCGCAGCGCGGCAACCTCGGGATCGTGCTGTGCGAACGAGGCATCCGCACGTTCGAGACCACGACCCGCAACACACTGGACATCTCAGCGGTGCCGGTGTGCCAGTCGCTGTCGCACCTGCCGATCGTCGTTGACCCCTCCCACTCAGGGGGTCGCCGCAACCTTGTCGTCCCCCTTTCGCGGGCAGCCATCGCGATCGGGGCCGACGGGATCATCGTGGACGTGCACCCGCACCCGGACGCCGCGATCGTCGACGGCGCGCACGCTCTCGAGGGCGGTGACCTGCGCGATCTCGCGTCCGCGGTACGCCAGCTGCCCCCCATGGTCGGGCGGCGCCCGGCCCTGCCCACCGAGCGCCGGCCGGCCGCCTGACTCCCCTGGTTCGCTGGGGCCTTCCCCCCATTGGCGATCACCAGCCTCGGGCGGTACTCTCGGACCAGACAGGTAAGGGCAGCCTTACCTCACCTGCTGGGAGCCGCGGTGTACGCCTGCATCTGCCACGCCGTCAGTGAGACGGACGTGGAGCTCGCCGTCGCCGGCGGCGCCGACTCGATCGAGGCGATCGGCGAGGCGACGTGCGCCGGCACCGGGTGCGGCTCCTGCCACGTCGTGCTCGAGGGGCTGCTCGACAGGGTCTGCGGCCCCGTGTTCGTGCTGGAGACCGGCTGACGGCTAGGGTCCCTGGCATGCAGGGAGATCCGCGCGTCGTCGAGTTCCTCAACGCCCAGCTGACCGGCGAGCTGACGGCGATCAACCAGTACTTCCTGCACGCCCGGATGCAGGAGAACTGGGGCTACCCCAAGCTCGCGGCCCACACCCGGCGCGAATCCATCGACGAGATGAAGCACGCCGAGCTGCTCACCGACCGCATCCTGTTCCTGCAGGCCCTGCCCAACTTCCAGCGCCTGGACAAGTTGCGCATCGGCCAGTCCGTACCGGAGATGCTGAGCGCCGACATGCAGGTCGAGCTGGAAGCGGTGGCCCGGCTGCGAGAAGGCGCCGGCTACATGCGCGAGGTCGGCGATCTCACCAGCGCCAACATCTTCGAGGCGATCCTCGCCGAGGAGGAGCAGCACATCGACTACCTCGAGACCCAGCTTGCCCTGATCGAGGCGATCGGCCTGCCGCGCTACCTCGCCCAGCTCGTCGAGCAGCCCAGTTCCTGATACCGGCACCGGCCGGGACCACGTGGGTGTCCCCGACCTGACGGGTTGCGCTGGGTCCCGGCCTACTGCGACAAGTCCGCAAGGACGGTCAGGTCGATGTACTCGGGCGCTCCGGTGAACATCTGCTCCATCGTTGCCCGCAGGGACGCCATTCCCTCCCGGCGGCGCGGGTCCTGCTCTCGGGCGCGGGCCTTCTCCTCACTTTCGAATACGACCAGGACATACGCCTGACCAGGGTCGTTCTGATCCTGCATCGCCATCGATCGCAACAGACCCGAACCTGGTTGCTCGAACTCGTTCAGATGCTGGAACAGGCCGGGCAGGTCCTGTTCCGTTCCCGGCTTCACGCGCATCTTGATGATCTGGGCCCACACGGAGATACCTTTCGTCTCGAATCGGCAGAAACGTGAATGCTCATACCGGGCAACGGAAATGTCCCGCTACCCGTCAACCGGACACTCGCCCGACGCTCCCGGCCTGCCTGAAGCCGGTGAGCGTTACGCCTCGACGAGGATCACCAGTGTCTCGGGCAGTACGCCGTCATACGCCATGGCCTCCGCCATCGCCTCGTCCTGCATCGCGGTCATCAGCACGTCCAGATCAGCCACGTCCATGAGCACGGCGACCCGGGTCGGGTTCTGCGGGTCGACGAACGTCCGGATGTTGGTGACCCCGAGCGGCCCGAATACCTCCTCACGCTTCGGCGAGGTGAGCCAGTGATCCTTGTCCTTCACGTCGTGGTGCCCGATGATGGTCGGCATTCCTGCTCCTAGGGCCGCGCTCGGCACCTGTGCCGAGGCACTGCGCGGAGCGTACTGCCGCACCGGAGCGACCACCAGCCCTCGAAGCGGCTCGGTCAGCGCCGGGCATTTCGCCGTTGACCGCTGACCGCGGCGGTAGGACGCTTTGTCCATTGCCCACGTGAGGAGACCGTGATGGCTTGGCGACTGGACGGGACGTATTTCGAGAACTGCTCGTGCGACATGGTGTGTCCCTGCACCACCTCGGGGCTGACCATGCCCGCCGACCAGGACCGCTGCCGTGTCGTGCTCGCGTTCCACGTGGACCGCGGCGAGGTCGACGGGCTGGACGTCAGCGACAAGACAGTCGTGGTGGTGGCGGACACGCCGCAGGTGATGGCTGACGGAAACTGGCGGCTCGGCGTGATCATGGATGCTGCGGCGTCGCCGGAGCAGGCGGCCGGCCTCGGTGCGGTGTTCGGTGGGGCGGTCGGCGGCCCAATGGCAGGTCTGGCGCCGCTGATCGGCGAGATGATGGGCATGGAGTCGGCACCGATCGACTACGTCGACGACGGTCGGCGGCATTCGCTGCGGGTGGGCGACTACATCGACATCGAGATCGAGGACTTCGTGCCGCCGCAACTGCTGCCGGACGGCGACGTGGAGATGCTCACCGGCGTGTTCCACCCAGCGAGCTCCACCCTCACGGTCGCGAAGGCCAGCCGCTCCCGGGTCGACGTGTTCGGCCTGTCGTTCGCGAACGCGGGCAAGAACGGGCACAGCGCACCGTTCTCGTGGTCGGCCTGACCGGTCCGTGTGACCACGACCGCGCCGACCCTGAGGCAGGTCACACTGCCGACCTCGATCCTGCTCGTCGTCGGCGCAGCAGCATGGGTCGGTGTTGTCGCGATCGCCCGCGGCATGGGCGCGATGCCCGGCACGATGGGACTCACCTTCGGCGCGTTCGTTGCCGTGTGGGCAGTGATGATGACGGCGATGATGCTGCCGACGATCGCACCGTTCGCAGCCTTGTACACACGTACGCTCACCGACCACCGGCCCCGAAGGATCGCCGAGCTCGCCCTCGGGTATCTGCTGGTCTGGACGTTGACGGCGGCTCCGGCGTACTACCTCGCGTGGTTCGCCGGTGGGCTCGTCAACACTCGGTCCGGGGCCGCGAAGGTCCTGGCCGTGACCATCTTCGGGGCCTGCGGCATCTACCAGCTGACCCCGATCAAGGACCGCTGCCTGGCCCGCTGCCGCTCGCCCCTCGGCTTCATCATGAAGTACGGCAGCTACCGGGGGCGGCTTCGCGACGTGCGGGTAGGAATGAGCCACGGCGCGTTCTGCCTGGCGTGCTGCTGGGCGCTGATGGTCGTCCTGGTGGCCGTCGGTCTGATGAACCTGGTCGCGATGGTCGTCATCGCCGCTGTCGTCCTCGCCGAGAAGACATGGGTCCGGGGACCTCGGCTCAGCCGCGTGGTCGGGGTCGTAGCGCTCGTGCTGGCCGTCGCCGTGGTGTTCCATCCCGCCCTGGCACCGGGCCTGTTCCCGGCGCCGACGTCCGGCGGTGGCATGTCCGACGCCAACATGACCACGTGATGACGAGCACGAGTGCCCGTCGACGAGATGGCCGTCGAGATCGTCGGCGGTGCCGGCAGGGGCGCCTGACAGCGAAGCCATCCGCATCCGACCGTCGATCAGTTCTCGCGACTTGCCCAATAGTCAGGCGCCGGCGCGACGACGCAGAACTCGTTGCCGTCCGGGTCGGTCAGGATGTGCCAGGTCCAACCGTCCTCCACGACCGGCGTCGGGGTCAGCAGCTGGGCGCCGAGTGTTCGTACCCTCTCGACCTCACGCGCCAGGTCGCGCGTCCGCAGATCCAGGTGCAGACGGTTCTTGCCGTCCTTGCCCTCCGGGACACTCTGCAGCAGCAGCTCCAGGCCGTCCCCGTCCGCGGGAACCAGGCTCTGGTAGGAGCCATCTGCTGCGCCGTCCCGGACGTATCCGAGGGCGGCAGTCCAGAAGTCGGCCGCACGTTCCAGGTCTGAGCAGTCGATCACCATCACCAGGTCGCCCCGCCCGTGTGAGTACCGGTGCGGGCGTCTGGACACCGTGCCACGATAGCGCGGCCATCCTGGCCGAGCTGGGTGCGGCGAGGCTGGGGTGTCGACGGGTGCCGGCGTCAGGCGAACAGGGTGGCGGCCTCGGCGAGGGCGTGCTCGTGTCGCAGCAGGGCGGCCTTCACCGGTAGTCCGTAGTAGTAGCCACCAAGGCTCCCGTCGCTGCGCAGGATCCGGTGGCACGGCACGAACGGCGCCACCATGTTGCGCGCACAGGCCGAGCCGGCGGCTCGCACAGCGTTCGGCCGACCGGCCAGCCGCGCGAGCTCGGCGTACGAGACGGTCCGTCCCGCGGGCACCGTGCGCATCGCGTCCCAGGCCGCCTGCAGGAACGACCCGCCCGGCTGACGTACGGCGACGGCGTCCAGCGCGTCGACGTCGCCGTCCGTGTAGGCGGCCACGGCGTCCGACACCTGTCGAGTCGCGACGGACCTCGCCCCCGCGTGGAATCCCCTGGCCTGCAACGCTTCGGGGAGGCGGCTCTGCTCGTCGTCGAGGCTGGAGAAACCGGAGGCCACCAGGACGCGGTCGACCGGGTCGATCACGACGGCGAGCAGGCCGACGGGCGTGGGGAGAACTGCTGTCTCGAGCTGGGTCATCGTCGGTCCTTCGTCGTCGGTGGGAGCGTCGGGGAGGAGTCGTGCGGTGCTGCGGACCAGAGGTGCTGCGCGGCGTAGGCCCGCCATGGGCGCCACGCCTCCGCCCGCGATGTCAGCTCGCGGGCCCCCGATGGCAACCCGCGATCACGAGCGGCGTGCCGGATGCCGAGGTCCGTCGCCGGGAAGGCATCGGGATCCCCCAGTGCCCGCAGCGCGATGTAGTCGAGCGTCCAGGTTCCGACACCGGGGATCGTCGCGAGCGCGGCCAGGATCTCCTCCCGGGATGCCGACCCGATGGGGACAACCCCGCAGGCTGTGGCATCTGCCAGCGCGTGCAGCGTCCGGCCACGCGCGCGGGGCATCCCGATCGCGGACAGCTCGTCCGGACCCGCCGCTGCGAGCCTCCCCGGGGTCGGGAACGCGGTCGGGAACCCGCTCGACGCGCGCTCCGCTCCGCCCATGGCCGTGCCGTACGCAGCGACGAGCCGGCCCAGCAGCGTCGTGGCTGCAGCAACCGAAACCTGTTGACCCACAACGGCTCTGACGCAGGTCTCCCACGCATCGACCGTTGTCGGCACGCGAAGTCCAGGCCGGGCCGCGACCAGGGGCGCCAGGTCGGGGTCGGCCCCCAGCACCGCTGCTACCGACCCGGGCTCGGCATCGAGGTCCAGCCAGTGCCGGACCTGCGTCACGAGCGCCGCCGTGTCGGGCAGGCTCACGCCCACGGCCCGAAGCAGCAGGTGGTCGTCGTACGGCGTCACCGTGACGACCGCGGGCGCCGTGGGCAGTCGCACGACCCGCCGGTGCTCCCAGCCCGCCCTCCCGGTCGTGAACAGCTCCAGCCCCGGCACGGCACGGGCGGCGAGGAACGCCCCGACCGCCGCCGCGTCGTACGGTGCTCGGAACCGCAGCCGCAGCACCATCGCCGGATCGTCCGCGCGCAGCTCCGGTGCCGCGGTACGGCGCAGCTGTGAGGGCGGGCACCCGAACTCGCGCCGCATCACGTCGTTGAACTGCCGGATGCTGGAGAAGCCGGCCGCGAACGCCACGTCGGTCAGCGGCAGCGCAGTCTGGTCCACGAGCATCCGGGCGGTCTGCGCGCGCCGGCTCAGCGCCAGTGCCAGCGGTGTGGCACCGACCTCGGCCAGCAGGACCCGGCTCAGGTGGCGGGGCGTGACGTGCAGGCGGTGCGCGAGTCCGGCGACCCCGCCGTCGTCGACCGCGCCCTCACCGATCAGGCGCAGCGCCTGCCCGGCCAGGTCACCGCGATGGTCCCACTGCCGGGTCCCGGGCGCTGAGTCCGGACGGCAGCGCTTGCAGGCGCGGAAGCCGGCCCCGACCGCGGCCGCCGGCGCGGCGAAGAAGCGGACGTTCGCGCGCTTCGGTGTCTGTGCCGGGCAGACCGGCCGGCAGTAGATCCCGGTGCTGGTGACCCCGACCCAGATCCGGCCGTCGAAGCGCCGGTCCCGGCTCTCCAGGGCTCGGTACGCCGCCTCGACGTCCAGCCCGGCGGGGCCGACGTACGACGCCGGCGGTTCGGTCCGGACGGCGGTGCGGACTGGGCTCATGCCGCCATCCTGCCCCCTGCCACCACCCCGAACTAGCGGGAATCGGACACGGCCGCCCAGGGTCCGGGAGGGCGGTCAGCGCGAGATCAGCCAGCCGGCGACGTCGAACGCGAGCTCCAGCGACTGCTCACGGTTCAGTCGCGGATCGCACGCAGTCTCGTACCGGTTGCCGACGTCGGCCTCCAGCACCCCTCCGGTCCCGCCCACGCACTCGGTGACGTCGTCCCCGGTGAGCTCGATGTGGATGCCACCGGGATGGGTCCCGAGCCGGCGATGGACCTCGAAGAATCCCCGGACCTCGTCGACGACGTCGTCGTACGACCGGGTCTTGTGACCGGTCGCGCCCTCGAACGTGTTGCCGTGCATGGGATCACACACCCACAGGACGGGGTGACCGCTTGCCGTCACCTTCTCCACGACGGCGGGCAGCACGTCACGGACCCGGCCCGCGCCCATGCGCGAGACGAGGGTGAGCCGGCCCGGAACACGGTCCGGGTCGAGCCGCTCGCACAGCTCGACGGCCTGCTCCGGCGACGTGGCCGGACCGAGCTTCACACCGATCGGGTTCTTGATGCGGGCCGCGAAGTCGACGTGCGCACCGTCGAGCTGGCGGGTGCGTTCCCCGATCCACACGAAGTGGCCCGACACGTCATAACGAAGTCCGGTACGGGAGTCGATCCGTGTCAACGCGCGCTCGTAGTCCAGCAGCAGGGCCTCGTGCCCGGCGTAGAACTCCACGCGCCGGAACTCCTCCGGGTCCGCCCCGCACGCGTTCATGAACGCGAGCGCGCGGTCGATCTCCCCGGCCATCCGGTCGTACTTCTCCCCCGCGATCGACTCGCGCACGAAGTCCTGGTTCCACGCGTGCACCTGGCGCAGGTCCGCGTAGCCGCCCTGGGTGAATGCGCGCACGAGGTTCAACGTCGCGCTGGCGGTGTGGTACGCCTGTACGAGCCGGCGCGGGTCCTCGCGCCGCGCCTGCGGTGTGAACGCCAGCCCGTTCACCGCGTCCCCGCGGTACGACGGCAGGCTGACCCCGTCACGCTCCTCGTCGCCGTTGCTGCGCGGCTTTCCGTACTGCCCGGCCATCCGCCCGATCTTCACGACCGGCACGCTCGCGCCGTACGTCAGGACCACGGCCATCTGCAGCACCGTCTTGAGCTTGCCGCGGATCGCGTCGGCGGTCGCGCCCTCGAACGTCTCCGCACAGTCACCGCCCATGAGGACGAACGCCTCACCCCGCGACGCGGTCGCGAGCCGGTCCGTGAGCTGGTCGCACTCCCCCGCGAAGACCAGCGGTGGCAGGGCCCGAAGGTCCGCGACGGCCGCGTCGAGGGCCGCCCGGTCAGGCCACTGCGGCTGCTGGGCCGCGGGCAGCTCGGGCCACTCGATCAGGTCGACCATGCCGGCAAGGGTACGGCCAGCGCTCAGCCGAAGAACGTACGGACCTCGGCGTAGCGCGAGGCGGGGACCGTCTTGAGCTCTCGCGTGCCCTCCGCGAGCGGCACCCGCACGATGTCGGTGCCCTGCAGCGCGACCATCATGCCGAAGTCCTTGTCCGCCACGGCATCGATCGCATGCAGCCCGAAGCGCGTCGCCAGCACCCGGTCGAACGCGGTCGGCGTGCCGCCGCGCTGGATGTGGCCGAGCACCGTGGTGCGCGCCTCCTTGCCGGTGCGCGCCTCGATCGCCTTGGCCAGCCAGTCCCCGATGCCGGACAGCCGCGGGTGGCCGAACGCGTCGAGCTCGACACCCTGGGTCAGCAACGAGCCGTCCCGGGGCTGCGCGCCCTCGGCGACCACGACGATCGGGGCGTAGTGCGACTCGAACCGGGACTCGATCCACCCGACGACCTCGTCGAGGTCGAAGGGCTGCTCCGGGATCAAGATGATGTTGGCGCCACCGGCGAGTCCGGCATGCAGCGCGATCCAGCCCGCGTGACGGCCCATGACCTCCACGACCAGCGCCCGGTGGTGCGACTCCGCCGTCGTGTGCAGGCGGTCGATCGCCTCCATCGCGATGTTCACCGCCGTGTCGAAGCCGAACGTGTAGTCGGTCGCGGACAGGTCGTTGTCGATCGTCTTCGGTACGCCGACCACCGCCACGCCCACGGCGGCCAGTGCGGTCGCGACACCGAGCGTGTCCTCGCCGCCGATCGCGACGAGCGCGTCGACACCGAGCGCTTCCAGGTTCGTACGGACCCGGGCGACGCCGCCGTCGACCGAGACCGGGTTGGTACGGCTCGAGCCCAGGATCGTCCCGCCACGGGGCAGGATGCCGCGGACCTCATGGACCCCGAGAGGGGTCGTCATGGCCTCCAACGGGCCCTTCCAGCCGTCGCGGAAGCCGATGAACTCGAACCCGTAGTCCGACACGCCTTTGCGGACCACTGCCCGGATGACCGCGTTGAGCCCTGGGCAGTCACCGCCACCGGTGAGCACTCCGACGCGCACGTCCGCCTCCGTCAGCCACTGGGGGTCGGCTCGTACGACGCCGAGCCGGCTGGTTCATCCAACCGCAACGGGCCCCCCGAGGGCGAACACCTGCCGAGCGCGGGTCGCGGCCTCCCGGTTCTGCTCGGCTGCCCTTGCGACACGCCCTACGCTCCGGCCATGACGTTCTCGATCGTTGCCCGCAGCGACGACAGCACCCAGCTCGGCGTCGCAGTCGCCAGCAAGTTCCTGGCCGTCGGGGCCGTGGTCCCAGCGGCGCGCGCCGAGGTCGGGGCCGTCGCGACCCAGGCGCTGGCGAACCTGCGGTACCGCCCGGACGGCCTGGACCGCCTGGCCACCGGGCACACGGCCGCGCAGACCGTGGCCGAGCTGACCGCCGCCGACGACGCTCGTGAGGACCGACAGGTCGGAGTCGTGGACGCTGCCGGTGGCTCGGCCAGCTTCACGGGGTCCGCGTGCTTCCCCTGGGCCGGCGGCGCCACTGGGCCCGGCTACGCGATCCAGGGCAACATCCTGACCGGTCCCGAGGTCGTCGAGCAGGTCCGTACCGCGTGGCTGAAGGCCCGGCCCGGACTGCCGTTCGCGCACCGGCTCCTCGAGGCCCTCGCTGCCGGCGACCGCGCCGGCGGGGACTCCCGCGGGCGGCAGAGCGCCGCACTGCTGGTCGTCACGCCCGGCGGCGGGTACGGCGGTGGCAGCGACGTGCTCGTCGACCTGCGCGTCGACGAGCATCCCGATCCGGTGACCGAGCTGGCGCGGCTGCTCGACCTGCACGACCTGCTCTTCGCGCGGGCGGACCCCGCCACGTGCCTGCCGTTGGAGGGCGAGCTCGCGGACGAGGTGCGCGGCCTGCTCACCGGCCTCGGCCATCCCGGGCTCGACCTGTCGGTGACGCTGGCCGACTACGCCGGCAAGGAGAACCTCGAAGAGCTGATGGTGCCCGGCCGCATCGACCCGCGGGTGCTGGAGTTCCTGCGGCGCCGGGGCGGCGAGGCCGATCACGGTGAGGCACCGACCAGATGAGCATCCTCGCCGTCGACGTCGGGACGACGGGGGTCACCGCACTGGTGGTCGATGCGGGCGCCCACGTCGTGGCGCGCGGTTACCGCGAGTTCGAGCAGCACTTCCCCGCGGACGGCTGGGTCGAGCACGACCCCCAGCAGATCTGGGCGGCCGTGCTGGACGCGACCTCGCAGGTCCTGGCGGAGGCGTCGGTACGCGCCGACCCGCCGACGGCGGTGGGCATCGCGAACCAGCGCGAGACCGTGGTGCTGTGGGACCGCGAGACGCTGGGTGCGCCGCGACGCGCGATCGTGTGGCAGGACCGCCGGACCGCGGCGCTGTGCGACAGGCTCCGGACCGAGGGTCACGAGCCCCGCGTCGCGGAGCTGACCGGCCTGCGCCTGGACCCGTACTTCTCGGCGACCAAGCTGGCCTGGATCGCGCAGAACGAACCGCACCTGTGGGCGCAGGTCGATTCCGGACAGGTCGCCGTGGGCACGGTGGACTCGTACCTGGTGGCGCGGATGACCCGCGGCGTGCACCACCTCACTGACGCCTCGAACGCCTCCCGCACGCTGCTGTTCGACATCCGGGCCGGCGCGTGGAGCCCGGAGCTGTGCGAGCTGTTCGGGGTTCCCCTCACCGCGCTGCCGGAGGTCGTCGCGTCGTACGGCGTCGTGGCCCGTACCGACCCCGCGGCCTTCCTCGGGCTGGACCTGCCGATCGCAGGCATCGCCGGGGACCAGCAGGCGGCGCTGTTCGGGCAGGGGTGCTTCCAGGCCGGGACCAGCAAGTGCACGTACGGGACCGGGTCGTTCGTGCTGGTCCATACCGGCGCGACCCCGGTGCCCTCTGCCCACGGGCTGCTCACGACCGTGGCCTGGCGGCACCCGGACGGCAGGCTGGAGTACGCGCTGGAGGGCGCGGTGTTCGTGACCGGGGCGGCCGTGCAATGGCTGCGCGACGGGCTCGGGATCATCAGGTCCGCGTCCGAGGTCGAGGCGCTGGCCCGCTCGGTGCCGGACAGCGCCGGCGTGGTGTTCGTACCCGCACTCACCGGTCTGGGGGCCCCTGCCTGGGACCCGCACGCGCGCGGCACGATCCTGGGCATCGGGCGCGGCACCACCGCTGCGCACCTGGCCCGGGCCACGCTGGAGGCCATCGCCTACCAGGTGCGCGACGTGGTGGACCTGATGGCCACCGAGGCCGGGGTGGCGCTGCCGGTCCTCGCCGTGGACGGCGGGGCATCGGCCAACGACCTGCTGTGCGAGCTGCAGGCCAGCACGTTGCAGGTGCCGGTAGTACGGGCGGCGGTCCTGGACACGACCGGGCTGGGCGCCGCGCTGCTGGCCGGGCTCGGGACCGGTGTCTGGGCCTCGCAGGCCGAGCTCGGCACGGTCGTACGCCGCGACGCGCGTTTCGAGCCGGGTCCGCGTGACGAGCACGGCTTCACCCGGTGGCACGCGGCCGTGGAGCGCTCGAAGGGCTGGGCCCTGATCTGACGTCAGCGTGCAGTCAGGAGGCCAGCGCGCTGGCGCTGCCGTCCGGGGTGCTGCCGTCCTTCGGAGTTTCGCTGGCCTTCGGGGCGGCGGTTCCGGTCGGGTCGACCGGTGCCGCGGCGCCACCCGGAGCATCGCGCGGTGCTCGGGGCTCACCGTCCTGGTCGAGCTCGGGGTCGCGGTCGATCAGCATGTCCGGCTCGGCTGCTGCGATCGAATCGGCCGGCGCCGCCTTGGCCCGGGCCGCATAGACGTCGACGTACTCCTGGCCCGAGAGCACCATCAGCTCGTACATGATCTCGTCGGTCATGCTGCGCAGCACGAACCGGTCGCCGCTCATGCCTTCATAGCGGGAGAAGTCGATCGGGGCCCCGATCGCGATCTTGACCCGCATGATGCGCGGGAACAGCTTGCCGGGCGGTTGGATCTCGGCGGTGTTGATCATCGCGCACGGGATCACGGGGACGCCTGCCTCCAGCGCCATCCGGGCCACCCCGGTCTTGCCGCGGTAGAGCCGCCCGTCCCCGGACCGGGTGCCCTCCGGGTAGATGCCGAGCACGTCACCGGCGGCCAAGATCGCCAGCCCGGTGTCAAGGGCCGACTCACTGGCCTGGCCGCCGGAGCGGTCGACGGGGACCATGCCCACGGCGCTCATGAAGACGCGGGTGGCCCAGCCCTTGATGCCCTTGCCGGTGAAGTAGTCGCTCTTGGCCAGGAACGTGACCCGGCGATGGCACACCAGGGGCAGGAAGACCGAGTCCGAGAAGGAGAGGTGGTTGCTGGCCAGGATCGCCGCACCGTCGGCGGGCAGGTTCTGCGCCCCCTCGACCTGGGGCCGGAACAGCAGGCGCAGCCACGGACCGATCAGGATGTACTTGCAGATCCAGTAGAACACGCCTCGCCCTCCTCCCTGCTGCAGCGTACGTACCGATCATGGCGCATCTCGGCGGTCGAGCACGGTGGCTCACGTCGCTCACCAGGCCCAGCCGACGTTGCGGCAGGGTATCGCCGGACGCCTTCGGTGCCTGCTCGCGACGCCGCGGCCGGCATGACACGATCGGGGCAGGGTCGCAGCCGCCGGGTCCTCCGGTGCCTGGACCTGGACCGCCGTACCGAGGATGAGGGAGTCGACCGTGCCCCTGCTGCCCGGCGCCGAGGCGCACCAGCACGACGGCGGGCCTGTCGGTGCCCTGATCGTCCACGGGTTCACCGGGTCGCCGAGGTCGATGCGGCCCTGGGGCGAGGAGCTGGCCTCGGCCGGGCTGACCGTGTCGGTGCCACGGCTGCCAGGTCACGGCACGTCGTGGCAGGACCTGGCGCTGACCCGCTGGGACGACTGGTACGCCGAGGTCGACCGCTCCTTCGGGCTGCTGCGCGAGCGCTGCGAGAGCGTCTATGCGATGGGCCTGTCGATGGGCGGGTCCTTGTGCCTGCGGCTGGCCGAGCAGCGACCGGACGAGGTCACCGGGCTGGTCCTGGTCAATCCGGCCGTGCACACCGAGCGCAGGGACCGGTTCCTGCTGCCGTACGCCCGGCACCTCATCAAGGCGTTCCCCGGCATCGTCAACGACATCAAGAAGCCCGGCCAGGACGAGGGCGGCTACGCCAAGATGCCGCTGCAACCGGCGTACTCGCTGCAGCAGGCATGGGAGCAGATCAAGCTCGACGCCGGCAAGATCGTCGCCCCGCTGCTGCTGCTGCACTCGCGGGTGGATCACGTCGTCGAGCCGAGCAACGCCGAGTGGATCCTGGCCAACGTCGCCAGCAAACAGCGCACCGAGGTCTGGCTGGAGGACAGCTACCACGTCGCGACGCTCGACAACGACTTCCCCGTCATCGTCGAGCAGTCCCTCTCGTTCGTCCACGACCTCACCCCGCTGCCTGGCTGACCGCGATGTCC
>JANWJC010000189.1 GCA_025449595.1 Acidobacteriota bacterium
AGCTCGACGTCGCGCATCAGGGTCGTGCCACCGCGCGTCTCGAGCTCGGTGTCGAGCCGGTCGGCCAGATCGAGGACAGCACGCGCGCTCACTCCCAGCGACTGGGCGGCCGCCAAGCCGTCGTCGGTGTCGAAGCTGAGCTGGGCGTCCTCGCCGTCAGCCGGTGCCAGGTCACGTCCCAGGAACCTCGCCACGAGGTCACCGAGGTCGAAGGATCGCTGGCCGGGCAGCACGAGGTACGCGGCAAGCGCGGTGTCCGACGTCAGCCCGGCCGGGGCCCAGCCGCGGGCCCGCATCCCCAGCCACGGGCCCTTGGCGTCGTGGCAGGCCTTCGGGCAGGCGGGATCGGCCAGCCACTCCGCGAGCGCGGCGTCGTCCTCGGGGGTGAGCTCGGCCGGGTCCAGCCACAGGGCCGTACCGTCGGTGGACGCGATCGCGAGCCCGGTCACATCCCCGGTGCCGCCGCCCCAACGACCGGCGAGCGCGAGGCCGGTGCGTGCCCCGTCACGGGCGTGCGCGGCCAGCCACGGCCCCACCGTCCCCGGAGTGACGACAGTGACGTCGACGTCGTACCCAGGGCCGTCCGCCGGGGCTGCCTCGTCGCCGAGCGTCTCGAAGAGCCGTTCTCGCAGCACCCGGAACTGCAGCGCGTCGAACACCTCGTGGATGCGCTGCCGGTCGAACGGGTGGCGCTGCAGGTCGTCCGGGGCGACGTCCAGCGGCACGTCGCGGACGAGCTCGGTGAGGCGGCGGTTGCGCAGCACGTCGGCGAGCGCGGCACGCAGCGCATCCCCCGTCTTGCCCTTGACCTCGCCCACACGGTCGACGAGCGCGTCCAGCGAACCGAACTCCCGCACCCACTTCGCCGCGGTCTTCTCCCCCACACCGGGGATGGAGGGCAGGTTGTCGCTCGGGTCGCCGCGCAGCGCCGCGAAGTCGGGGTACTGCCGTGGGGTCAGGCCGTACTTCTCCTCGACAGCGGCCGGCGTCATGCGGGCCAGGTCCGAGACCCCGCGGCGCGGATAGAGGACCGTGACGTTGTCGTCGACGAGCTGGAACGCGTCGCGGTCGCCGGTGATGATGGCGGTCTGGAACCCCTGCGCGGTAGCGGCGGTGGCGAGCGTCGCGATCACGTCGTCGGCTTCGTACCCGTCGACCTCGACCGACACGATGTCCAGCGCCTCCAGCACCTGCTTGAGCAGCTCGACCTGGCCGCGGAACTCGTCCGGCGACTTGGACCGGGTGGCTTTGTACTCCGGGTACTCGACCGACCGGAACGTCTGCCGTGACACGTCGAACGCGACCGCGAGGTGGGTCGGCGCCTCGTCGCGCAGCGCGTTGATCAGCATCGCGGTGAACCCGTACACCGCGTTGGTCGGCTGCCCCGTCGTGGTGGAGAAGTTCTCGACCGGCAACGCGTAGAACGCGCGGTACGCAAGCGAGTGCCCGTCCAGCAGCAGCAACCGCGCGGGTGCAGCCGGCCGCGCTGCCGAGGGGGGTGGTGCAGCGGGTTGCGCCGCGGCGGGGGGCGGAGCGGCGGGCGCGGTCACGGGTGCGATCGTACGGGCCCCCTCCGACGTCCGTGAGGGGGAGGAAGAGTGCTGGGTCAGCGGGCTACTCGGACGGGGCGGCCGGTTCGGCTGGTACGGCCTACGAGCACGGCGCGGCGGCGCAGGAGGCGCTGCATGTGGGAGAGGGCCGCTGCCTCTTCGGCCGGCTCGGTGCCCGCCTCGACGCCGAGGCGTCGGCCGAGGGCGGCGGCGGGGGTGCTGCGGCGTACGACGCCGGGAGCGAAGCCCCAGTCGGAGAAGAACCGGTTGAGCTCGCGGGTGTGCTGCGGGGTCTGCACGGCGATCTCGTCGGCGCCGAGCCGGGTGGCGAAGTCCAGCGCCTCGAGGAGCAGGTCCCGGCCGATCCCGCGCCGGCGGTGCTCGGGTACGACGTGCAGCGCGTCGATGACGACGACCCGCGACGAGGCGAACAGGGAGTCGTCCACGGCGCTGACCGAGACCAGCCCGACAGGTGCATCGTCCTCGGCCACGGCTGTGGTGAGGGCGTACGTCTCCGGCCGCCCCTGCTCGGTCCCGCGGGCCGAAGCGTCCATGCGGGAACGGATCCGGTCGAGCACAGCCTCGACCGTCACTGACTGGGCGACCGACGGTGCTGACTGCCGGATCAGCTCCCAGATCTCCGCGGTGCCGGCCAGCCGGGCCTCATCGATCGGGCGCAGGCGCACGCGCTGATGCGTCACCGCACACTCCTGTCTCGTGTCTCCCCGCGACGCTCACCCCGTGATGCCGGTTGAACACTAGCCACCCCGTCACAGGGTGCGACACCCGAATCTGGTAAAAATTCGGGCAGTCTCAGGGCAGCACATGAGATCCGGCCGCGATGGGGAGTGCCGAGGCGAGATTCGGCCGGCGGTGGGCTGGTTTCAACCGCCGAGGTACGCCCGTACGATCGCGTCGTCGCGGGAGAGCTGCTTCGCGTCGCCCTCCAGCTTGAGGTGGCCCGACTCCATGACATACGCGTAGTCGGCAATTCGCAGTGCTGCCAACGCATTTTGCTCCACGAGCAGGATGGTGGTGCCCTGGTCGCGGATCTTCTCGATCGTGTCGAAGATCAGGTCCACCAGGATCGGCGCCAGCCCCATCGAGGGCTCGTCCAGCAGCAGCAGGGTCGGGTTGCCCATCATGGCGCGACCGACCGCGAGCATCTGCTGCTCACCACCGGACATCGTGCCGGCCTTCTGGTTGATCCGTTCGGCCAACCGGGGGAACAGCTCGAGCACACGGTCACGCTCCGCAGCCACCGCCGCCTTGTCATTTTGCAGGAAGGCCCCGAGGTCCAGGTTCTCGTCGACCGTCATCCGCGGGAAGATCCTTCGGCCCTCAGGAGAGTGGCAGATGCCGCGGCGCACGACCTCGTTGCCCTTCTTGCCCTGGATCTGGTCACCCTGGAACGTGATGGTGCCCTTGCGCGGCTTGATGAGCCCGGAGATGGTCCGCAGCGTCGTCGACTTTCCAGCGCCGTTGGACCCGACCACGGTGACGATCTCGCCCTTGCGGACATCGAGGGACAGGTCCTGCACGGCCGCGATGTTGCCGTAGAACACGGACAGGTTCGCGATCTCCAGCATCGGCTCACCGGTCCGTGCCAGCCACGGCTGGTCCGCCGTCTGCGCGCTCATCGGGCGCTCCCCTCGGTGCCGGTACGGCCGAGGTAGGCCTCGACGACTCGCTGGTCGTTACGCACCTCGTCGGGTGTGCCCTCCGAGATCTTCTCTCCCCGGTCCATGACCGTGACCCGCTCGGAGACCCGCATGACCACGCTCATGTCGTGCTCGATCAGGAGGATCGAGACCTCCTTCTCGTCACGCACCCGGTGCACGAAGCCCACGAAGGCCGCGGACTCCTGCGGGTTCATCCCGGCGGTCGGTTCGTCCAGCAGCAGCACCTTCGGTCGCAGCGCGAGCGCGCGCGCTATCTCCAGCCGGCGCTGGTCGCCGTAGGACAGGTTGCGGGCGTACTCGTCGTATCGCTTCCCGATGCCGACGAAGTCGAGCAACTCCAGCGCGGCGTCCGATGACTCGCGCTCCTCCCGGCGTTGGCTGGGCAGACGCAGCACCGTGCTCGTGATGCCGGCCTTCGTATGCGAGTGCATCGCCACGAGGACGTTCTCCTCCGCCGTCATGGTCGCGAACAGCCTGATGTTCTGGAACGTCCGCCCCATCCCGAGCTTGGCGATCTTGTGCGGTGCCATCGCGGTGATGTTCTGCCCGTCCAGCGTCACCGTCCCGGCCGACGGCGCGTACAAGCCGGTGAGGACGTTGAAGAACGTCGTCTTTCCCGCTCCGTTGGGACCGATCAGGCTGACGATCCCCTTGTCCGGGATGTCGAAGGTCACATCGTTGACGGCTACCAGGCCACCGAACTTGACGGTGATCCGTTGCGCCGACAGTGCAAGGTCCTCGGTGGTGACCGGCTGGGCAGCTGAGATGGCCATCAGGCGGTCACCTCCTCCGGGTCGGACAGGTGGGTCCCGCCCGCGTCGTCGGCCACCTCGTCCTCCTCGAGCACGGCCTTGGTACGCATCTCCGGGAACAGCCCGGCTCGTCGGAACAGCATCATGAGCACCAGGATCCCGCCGAAGAGCAAATAGTTGTTGGCAGGGAAGTTGATGCTGGTATGGAACACCTGGTTGAACGTGACACCGATCTGTTTCAAGCCGGTCGCGTTGATCCAGGCCAGCACGAGCGCACCGACCATCACACCCCAGACGTTGCCCATCCCGCCGAGCACCACCATCGCGAGAAGGGTGATGGAGATACTGAAGTTGAAGCGGTCCGGAACGACACCGCCGACATATTCCGCGAAGATCACACCACCGAACCCGCCCATCGCCGCACCGACGGCGTACGCGGCGAGCTTCGTACGCATCAGGGGTACGCCCATCATGCTGGCGGCGAGCTCGTCCTCCCGGATCGCGAGCCAGGCGCGGCCGAGCCGGCCCTCGCGGATCCGCAGGGAGACGAAGACGCAGAGGGCGGCGACGAGGCAGAAGAAGATGTATTTGTACGGCTGATCGAAGATGCCGAGCGTGGCGCCCTTCATCCCGGGAAGAATCTTGGGCGCGTTCATCGAGTCGACGGGGTAGATGCCCTGTGTCCCGTTGGACACGTTCCAGCAGGCGGGGCCGATGCAGTCGCCGTTGTAGA
The DNA here is from genome assembly GCA_025449595.1 of Acidobacteriota bacterium. GTDB lineage: Bacteria > Actinomycetota > Actinomycetes > S36-B12 > CAIYMF01 > JAFIHG01. Next base: position 4,718 of record JANWJC010000189.1, read on the forward strand.
ACACCTGCGGGATGATCTCCCCGAATCCGAGCGTCACGATCGCGAGATAGTCGCCCTTGAGCCGAAGTGTCGGTGCTCCGATGATCACGCCCCAGAGGGCGCAGAACGCCGCCGCGATCACCAGCACGATCCAGAAGTTGATATGGATCCCGCCTGGTTGGGGAGGGATGACGCCGAAAAACGAGAAGTCGACGTTGTTGAAGAACGAGGACATCAGCCAGCCGGCGGTGTAGCCGCCGATGGCCCAGAACGCGACGTAGCCGAGGTCGAGCAGACCGGCGTAGCCGACGACGATGTTGAGGCCGATCGCACAGATGATCCAGACCAGCGACTCCTCCAGCGTCGAGATCGGCAGCCATGAGTCGAAGACAGACTTCACGGACTGATCGAGGTGCGGCAGCAAGTACTGGTAGAAGACGAAGACCAAGATGGCGGCGCCAGCGAAGATGAGCGCCCACCGTCGGTTGTTCGCACCGGACTTCGCGGCTCGGGCCGACTTCGTGCTGGTGGGGGACTTGGGCGCGGTCGTCGTGGCCATCGTGATCAGACCTTCTCCACCGTCGGGTTGCCCAGGATGCCCTCGGGCTTGAACACCATCAGCAGGATCAGGATGGCGAAGATGAACGTCTGGGACCACTGCTGGTGCAGGCCGTACGGCCCGCCGTCGTTGAACGCCTGGGCCACGCCGATGAGGACGCCCCCGATGACCGCACCGGGCAGGTTCCCGATGCCGCCGAGCACCGCCGCCGTGAACGCGATTAGCCCGAGCTGGAATCCGACGCCGTAGAAGGTGGTGCCGATCGTCTCCAGATACAACATCCCTGCCGCCCCGGCCATCGCCCCGCCGAGCGCAAACGTGAACGCGATCGTGCGGTCGACGTCGATGCCCATGAGCATGGCGGCGTCCTGGTCCTGGGCGGTAGCCCGCATCGCCCGGCCCTGTCGGGTCCTGGTGACGATCCACTGCAGCAGGACCAGCAGTGGGATGGTCACGGCGATCACCAGCATCACGGTCCACGCCAGCGTGACGCTGCCGATCGTGATCCCACCGTTGGGCACGACCTGCGGCCACTGCTTGGGCGTCGAGCCGGTCATCCAGGACTGCTGGCCCCACCACTGGAAGATGAAGCTGACGCCGACGGCGGTGATGAGCGAGGCCAGTTTCGGCGCTCGCCGCAGCCGACGATAGGCGAGCCGCTCGACCAGCAAATTGATGAAGCCGCACATGACCATGACGAGGACGATCGACACCAGCAGGATGCCCCAGTTGCGTGGGGTGTTGGTGGTGGCCCCGAAGATGTTGACGACGATGATGCCTGAGAAGACGCTGCCAAGCATGAACAGGTCGCCGTGGGCAAAGTTGATCAGTTCGATGATGCCGTACACGAGCGTGTAGCCGAGGGCGATCAGGGCGTACAAGGCGCCGTTACCGAGGCCCTGGAAGAGGACCGTGAAGGAGCGGCCCGGGTCAGCAACGAAGTTGGCGAGCAGCCAGATGATGGCGAGAACGAGCAGGCTGGACCCGAGATACCGCAGGATCAGATCCTTGACAGCCCGGGAGGACCGCGATTCGGCCGCCTCGGCCATGGTCGATGTTGCCAACGTTCACCTTCCGCAGGGTGCCACCACAGTGACGACAAGGCCTTGCCGGGCGAGCCGCACGAGGCGGCCGACACGCAGTTTCGCGCATCAGCCGCCCCGTGTCAGCCAACTGCCGAGGAAGTTCGACCCCGGTTCGTCGTCTTTCTGGTCAACCAGCGTTGATCAGCGAGACCAACGATCAGCTGCCGGTCACCGGCCAGGACCGCAGGTAGGACTCCGCGTTGCCCTTGACGACCTCGATCGACATGTCCCTGGCATCCACGTCACCGGTCTTCGGGTCGATGTGGATCGCCTTGCCGAGCACGCAGGTGTCGGCCGGGATGGTGATCCCGTCGCCGCTGAACACGGCGTCGGTGATGCTCTTGCGGGTGCCGTCGCTCTTGGCGATTGCAGCCAGGATCACCTGGACCGCGGCCACGCCGTAGAGCGCGTAGCTGGAGACCGGAGGAGCACCGTACTTCGCGGTGTAGGCGTCGATGAACTTGGCACCGGCACCGCCCTGGGCCTGAAGAGCCTCCAGCGCCATACCGCCGAAGCTCAGGTAGATGCCCTGGGCCTGCGGCTGGGCCACGAAGGCCGGGTAACCGGTGAAGCCGTCAGGAGCCATCGTCTTCACGGCGTTGTTGTCGCCGAGGACGTTGAACTTGTCCTTGATGAGCTGGCCACCGTTGTTGTCGTAGATACCGCCGATGTAGAGGCAGTCCACGTTCTGGGCCTTGATGTTCTCGAAGAACGACTGGTAGTTGGGCTGCTTGACGTCCCAAGGCGTGTTGCTCGTGATCGTGATGCCCTGCTTGGCTGCTTCCGTGGCGAACGCGCGTGCGACACCCTGACCGTAGGTCTGGTTGTCGTTGATCACGGCGCAGCGCTTGACATGCAGCGTCTGAGCCATGAACTGTGCGGCGGCCGCACCCTGGTAGTCATCGGTCGTGATGACCCGGGCGTAGTTGCGCTGGCCGGTCGGGTAGTACTTGTCCGGCTCGCCCGGGTCCCAAGCCTTGGTCAGGCCGGGGTTGGTGTTGGCGTGCGAGACCATCAGCATCGGACCGTTCGGGTCCTGGTCGAGCACCGGGACCTCGATCTTGGCGCACCCGGAGTTGTAGGTGCCCATGACCGCGACCTCTTGGGTGTTGGCGACGTGCGCCTGGGCGTTTGCCGCGCACGTCGCGTCGTCCCAGGCACCCTTGGCGGCCGTGGAGTCGTCGTACGGCTTCAGCTGGATGTTGTAGTTGCCGACCTTGTCGCCGATCTGGTCGAGGTAGAGCTGGATCGCCTGGTTCGTCGCGTTCGACGCGTCCTTGGATGCGCCCTGCAGCGGCAGGTCCGTGGAGATGACCAGGGTCTGGCCACCACCCCCGCCTCCGGTGCCACTGCCACTGCCACTGCTGCTGCCGCAGGCTGCGAGCGCCATGGCGCCCACAACGACGACGGCTCCGATTTGGTAAGCCTTTGCCATTTCCCGTCCTCAAACTGGTCCGTGAACCCGGCCTACCCGGGTCATCGACCGGCGGAACGTACCATCGCGCGAGCCCCATTCGGGGGCTGTGACGCCCGGTCGACACCTGACTGAGACACAAGCGTTAGCCGCGCGTGGCTCCGGAATTGCCGTTCAGGATCCCGTCGTGGGGCCGGATCCCGCATCGTCGAGAACCACGCGCGCTACCTCGCGCATCGACAGCCGGCGGTCCATCGCTGCCTTCTGCAACCAGCGGAACGCGGCAGGCTCGGACAATTTGTACTGCGTCTGCAGAGACGACTTCGCCCGATCGACCAGCTTGCGCGTCTCGAGCCGCTCGTCCAGGTCAACGACCTGTGACTCGAGCTCGCGCTGCTGGGCGTATCGCGAGACCGCGATCTCGATCGCGGGCGCCAGGTCGGCCTGGGTGAAGGGCTTGACGAGGTACGCCATGGCCCCGGCGTCCCGAGCCCGGTCCACCAGCTCGCGCTGGCTGAAGGCCGTCAGCATGATCACCGGCGCCAGGCCGGCCTGGGTGATCTGCTCCGCCGCGCTCACGCCGTCGAGCACGGGCATCTTCACGTCGAGGAACACCAGGTCGGGGCCCAGCTCGTGCGCCAGCCGGACCGCCGTCTCGCCGTCGGCCGCCTCCCCCACCACGTCGTATCCGTCGTCGCGGAGCATCTCGACGAGGTCCAACCGGATGATGGCCTCGTCCTCGG
>JANWJC010000190.1 GCA_025449595.1 Acidobacteriota bacterium
GCGGCCGAGGACAAGCTCACCGCGCTGGAATCCTCGGCGCCTGACCAAGACCACGCCGCGCGGGCCCGCGTCGTACGGGACGGGTTGCGAAGCGCCCACACCCGCCTCGACTCGGTCGCCCAGTCCGTCGACCCCGCGGTCATCAGCTCCGAGTTGGCAGGCACCGCGGCATCGCTGGAACAGGTGATCGACACGGTGACGCCGAGCAGCCCCCCGGACCCGCCTAGCAGTTAGGTCTGCCGAACCACGGCAGTTGCGTCACAAGAGCGGTTCGAGGCGTCGCCTGACCGTGATCGCGCTGTTCGAGCTGCGGAGGGTCAGGCCCGAGGCTCGGTCGCGGGTATCTCAGTATCGAGTTTCCGTTGCTTGCTGTCGCGATTGACGATGCTCTTGAACCAGCGCTGCCCTCGTCGGATCATCGAGTCGTCGTCGTCGTGCGCCACGGGAGGACCTGCGCCGGGAGGGCGGACGAGCTCGGGAAGCAGTTCGTACTTGCGTGCGTGATGTCGAGCAGCGCCAGCACCATCGCCGCGACCGGGATACCCAGGAGTGCGCCGCCGACCCCGAAGAGCGACGCACCGAGCATCACCGCGGCAAAGGACTCCGCTGGGTGAACGTCGACCGCTCTGGCGCTGATCTGCGGTTCCAGGGTGAGGTTCTCGACCTGCTGGTAAGCGAGACCCCACGCCAGCGCAAGCACACCCTGGACCGGTGAGCGTGTCCGGTGTGATGCCGACGGCGTCCAGCACATCCTGCTGGCCGTAGTGCGTGCCGAAGTACTCGTTCACCCAGTCCAGCACGCTGCTCAGAATCGCCGGAAGTGACTTCACAGCCTGGATCAACTGGTCCACGAGCTGGTGGCCAAAGAGGATCGTGAACAGCAGGCAGAACAGGGCGACGCCAGCCATGACAAGACCAGTCGCAACACAGCGGCGCATCCGGTTGCTGAGTCGGCTGACCGCGGGCTCCATCGCGATGGACGCGAACCACGCCATGAGCAACGTGAAGATCACCGAGCTGCCGTCCTCGAGGACGAACTTCGCGAAGGATGCCATAGCGACGAGGAGTAGGACCACCAGGCCGCCACGCCAGACGGCTCAAGGCTCAGTCATCGATGTAAGGGCCGCGTTCGGGTCGGGTCTACTAGTGGTCAGCTGGCTTCGATCGGCAGTGTCGTCAACGTGCGCCGGCTCGGCCGAGTCGCTCAATTTGGTCACCTCCGTCCCGTTCGGTGGCAGCCTAGGGCCCACGTGGACAGATCCAGCGGAACTCCTGTGACTCGCGCTTCGGCCACGGTCGTCCCACACCGCGCGGCTGTTCTCCCGGTGATGACGACCGCGGACCACACGGCCGAGACGCCCAGCGCTAACCCAAAACGCGGCCATCAGTCATGTCCGGAACGGACGGTGTCATCGGGCGCCTCGGCGAGGACCACGTCCACGGCAACGTCCACCGCGCCGTCACTGCCTCGCAGGACAACTGAGGTCGGCGGGTCGGTGGCGATACGTCCCAGCCACCTGTCGCCGCCGCGCTGACCGGGCGCAGCAGGCGGGCACTCAGCACCAGCTGTCTGGTTGGGCGGCCACGTATGACATGGCACCAACAAATCCCCGCTCGGTCGATCAAGCGTCGCTACACTGCACCCACGGGACGCGGGCCGAATCGATGGGTCCGTGCGTCATGGCACGCGCGAGGACCGCTGGGAGATATCAATGACTAGGAATATCGCCGACTTCGGGACCGGGCAGGTGCTCTGGTCGATGCTCTGGTTCGCCATGTTCTTCATCTGGATCTGGCTGCTGATCGCCGTCTTCGCCGACATCTTCCGCAGCCGGGACATGAGCGGGTGGGCGAAGGCGCTCTGGTGCATCTTCGTCATCGTCCTGCCGTACCTAGGTGTGTTCGTCTATCTGATCGCTCGTGGTCACAAGATGCAGGAGAACAACGTCCGGGCTGCTCAGGCGCAGGCCGAAGCGCAGCGGCAATACATCCAGAGCGTCGCAGGAAGCTCGGCGAGTACGGCTGACGAGATCACACGCCTGAACGACCTCAAGGCCCGGGGCGTCCTAACCGAGGCGGAGTTCCAGGCGGCAAAGACCAAAGCGCTCAACAGCTGATCGGGGCCCCTGACCAGTCCGGGTATCAGCAGGGATCGGGGAGTTCCATCACTCCCGGTAATGCTCGGGCGGTCACGTCCTTCGTGTAGTCCGTTTGGATGGCGTGGTTGCAGTGACGACAAGCGAGACAGACATTCACGCGAAGGACAGGCCATGGGTGCATCCGGCGTTGCGCCTCTTTGCTCCGGTACTGGCTGCCGGCGCGGTGTGGACGGCCAGGTTGGTTATCAACCGGACCTACCAGAAGGCCTCCGGGCACACGCCACCCATCCCGAGCGACCCCCGCACGACGTGGCGGCAAGCAATCGCTTGGACTGCGCTGACCGCCACGAGCGCAGCGGTCATCGAGGTCGCGGTCCACCGCATTGCCAATGAGCGACTGCCACGCCGCCGGCCCACTGCCGGACCGGTCAACTAGCGTCGCGGGCGAGCCCCAGACGAGGTGGTACTGATGGCCCCGAGCGACGATCGACGAGGGCGCCCCACCGCTCGGCCGCGAGCTACGAGAGCTCCGTCCGAACCAGCAGCAACAGAGCCGGCCGCCGGGCCCGTACCGAGTGCGCCCGAACCGATCTCCGAGCCGGCGGCCTCGCAGTGGCAGGGGGTCGATGAGGGTTGGGGTCGACGGGCGGCAGACTTCGCGACCCTGATGGAGCCGAGCAACAGCCGTGAATACGTCACCGTGCACCATCGCCTCGGCGTGGGCTCCGGGGACCGGCTGCTCGACGTGGCGTGCGGCGCCGGGCTGGCGGTGGAGCTCGCGCGTGCCAGGGGAGCCACTTGCAGCGGCATCGACGCCTCGCAGCGGCTGGTCGCGGTGGCCCGGGACCGCAGCCCGGACGCCGACCTGCGCGTCGGCGACATGCACGCCTTGCCGTGGCAGGACGCCGCCTTCGATGTCGTCACCAGCTTCCGCGGCATCTGGGGTACGACCGAACCGGCCGTTGGCGAAGTGCACCGAGTCCTGGCGCCCGGCGGACGCATCGGGATCACCGTGTGGGGCCACATCCGGGCCTCTTCGGGCGGTTGGGCGCTGGCTCCGTTCGGGCTCGCGTCCCCGGTCAAGCGCGAGCACCAGGCCGCGATGGTGACGCTTGGCCGACAAGGAGCCGGCGAGGAGTTGCTCGCTCGATACGGGTTCGTGGACATCGAGCGCGTCGAGGTCCCGTTCGCGTTCGAGTTCGCCGACGCCGCGACCTTCGCCCGCGCGCTCGCGTCCAGCGGGCCGGCGTACGAAGCGATCCAGGACGTCGGGGAGGCGGCGTTCCTCCAGGCGGCGACCGATCAGGCCCGCGAGCATCTGCGCGAAGGGCTGCCTGTGCGGGCCGAGATCGCCGTGGTGGGGTACCTCGCCCGCAAGCCGCGCCGGCGCCGCCCCACCACGACCTGAGTGCGACGGAGAGGTCCGATAGTCGTGGCCCCGGTGGGTGGCGCCGCACTTGCCCGACGTACGGTGAACGCGGTCCTGCCGAGCGTTCAGCCGGTACGGCAAACCTGGGCCCGGGCGGCGCGATGCCGTGAGCACTGGGCCCATCGATCCACGGGAGAGCGGAAGACGTGAGCAGAAGCGACTGGACACGACGCGGACTCCGGTCGAGCACTCTCATGGCCTTCGCGGCGGCGATCACCCTCCCGCTGGCCGCCTGCTCGGCGTCGACCACGGCGAACAACGAGATCGTCTCCATCACGACACCGACGCCGGACTCCTCGGTAGCAGCGCCCACGAACGGCACGGTTCTGGATCTCGCGGTGCCAGCCGCGGTGCAGGCCCTGCCACTGGTCAACCAGGACGGCAAGGTGACCCCGCTTTCGTCCCTGCTGGGCAAGACCGTCGTCGTCTCCCCCTCGCTGACGCTGTGCCAGGAGGTCTGCCCGCTCATCAGCGCGAACTTCGCGCAGTCGGTCAGCGCTGTCGACCGCGCCGGTCTGAGCGAACAGGTGGTGTTCCTCGAGGTGACGGTGGATCCAGGTCGCGACGACTTGGCGCACCTCAAGGCGTACCAAAAGTTGTTCGGAGTGAGGGCGAACTGGGAGTTCCTACGCGGCGACACCGACCAGATCGCGAGTTTCTGGAAGGGGTTCCACCTCAGTTTCGAGAAGACCGCCGACGACCCCGGCAGCCAGGCCAGGGACTGGTTGACAGGCAAGCCGCTGACGTACGACATCGAGCACCAGAACATCGTGTACGTGCTCGGCCCGGACGGTCACATCAAGTGGCTGGTCGACGCCGCGCCCAACGTCGGCGGCGCGATACTGCCTCCGACGCTGCAGAAGTTCCTCTCCGAGGAGGGGATCAAGAACCAGACCTCCGTCGCGGACCCGGCCTGGACCTCGGCGGACGTCAACGAGGCCGTGGCGTACGTCACCGGCCATGCCGTGACCGGTTAGCGCGGCAGTCCACGCTCGGAGGCGAGCCGGGGTGACTAGTCTGCCGACGTGGACGACGAGCAGGTTCGCCGACGCGGCCTGGACCGGGTCAACAACTTCAGCGATGCCGTCGTCGCCATCGCGGCCACGCTGCTGATCCTTCCGTTGGTCGACGCCGCCGCGGCCATCGGTGACCGCAGCGTCGGCGCCTTCCTCTCCGACATCCGCCAGCAGATCTTCGTATTCGTGCTCAGCTTCGTGGTGGTCTACCGTTTCTGGACCATCCACCACACGACGTACTCACGCCTGATCGACTACTCGCGCCCTCTGATGCTGGTGAACAGCGTGTGGCTGCTGAGCATCGTGTTCCTGCCGTTCCCCACCGAGATCCTCGGCTTGGCGAACATCATCGACCGGCCAACGACTGCGTTGTACGTCGGCACCCTGCTCGTGACCGCGGCGACGGGCATGCTCGCGCAGTGGATCAGCGTCCGAGACCCGAGCCTGCTGACAGCGCAGGCGCGACAGGACACGCAGCTGGTCGCCAGCGCCGTGGCGACAGGGCTGATGCTGGTCGCACTGATCGTGGCGGTGACCGTACCGGTGATCGGGCTGTACGCGCTGCTGCTGCTGTTCCTCGCCAACCCCGTCGAGCGACTTCTGCCCGCGAGGATGCGCGACACGAAGCCCTGAATCGGACACAGCTCGGGTCAGATCGCGCAGTTGAACTGCCTTGATCGTCCCAAGGGGAAGATCAAGGCAGTTGGCGGACTTCGCGGGGGTGGGCTAGCGGGTGAGGACGTCGCGCAGGACGGCGCGGGTCTCGATCCTGGTGACGCCGGGCAGGGCGCGCAGGGCGCGTACCGCCTCGGCCAGCTCGGGCTGGGAGCGGTACCGGATGCGCACCTGGTAGTCGACAGGGCCGGCGAGGTCCAGGATCTCCTCGACCTGGGGCATGGCCGCCATCGCGCGCTCCACCTCGTCGTCGTCGGACTCCAGCGTCATCTTCAGCTGGACGATCGCAAAGCTCGAGCCCTGGTCGAGGGCGGGATCCAGCACGATCGTGTACGCCCGGATCCATCCCTGCAGCTCCAGCCGGCGTACCCGCTGGGCGACAGCGTTGGCCGACAGCCCCACCAGGTCCCCGATCTCACGCCAGCTGGCACGGGCGTTTCGCACAAGCAGACGGAGGATTCGCTCGTCTGTCGCGTCCGGACGGGGGATGCTCATGGGCACTCACGCATGGGGTGCAGCCTGTCACGCGCAGTGTGATGACATGGCGGCATGGTCACGCCCCTGTTGCTTCCCGCCGCCGCGTCCCGCGCGTCGATGTCGACGCGCGCGGTGCTGGCGCTGCTGGTCGTGACGGCTATCTGGGGCTCGACGTTCTTCATGCTCAAGGACGTCATCTCCCGCACCCCGGTGATGGACTTCCTGGCCGTACGGTTCCTGATCGCGACGCTGGTGCTGTGGGCGATCCGCCCCATGGCGGTGGCGCGGCTCACCAGGACCGAGCGCCGGCAGGGTCTGGCCCTCGGGCTGTTCTGCGGGATGGCTCAGCTGCTGCAGGGCATCGGGCTGCAGACCACCTCGGCGTCGGTGTCCGGGTTCGTCACCGGGATGTACGTCGTGCTCACCCCCGTGCTGGGTGCGCTCGTACTCGGGATGCGGCTCACGAAGGCCGTGTGGGCCGCGGTCGCGCTGTCGACGGTGGGCCTGGGGCTGCTGTCCCTGCAAGGGTTCTCGATCGGTATGGGGGAAGCCCTCACCCTGCTCGGGGCGGTCTTCCTCGCGGGGCAGATCCTCGGGCTCGGCCGGTGGAGCAACAGCCGCAACGCGTACGGTCTGGCAGTCATCCAGCTGGCGGTCATCACGGTGGTGTGCGCGATCGGTGCGGCACCGGGCGGGATCACGCTGCCCTCGACCGGTGGCGACTGGGTGGTCCTGATGTACATGGCACTCGTTGCCGGCGCGGCCACGTTCGTCGTCCAGACCTGGGCGCAGGCGCACATCCCGCCGACCCGGGCGGCCATCGTGATGACGATGGAGCCGGTCTGGGCGGCTGTGTTCGCGGTGGCCCTGGGCGGAGAGGTCCTGGGCCCGCGGGCGGCACTAGGTGGGCTGCTCGTGGTCGCTGCCATGTACGTCGTCGAGCTGGGGCCGCGCAAGCAGCGTGCGCGAGAACGCGCCGACGAAGCCCGGACCTCGAAGTCGGCCGCCCTCGCCGACGCACCCTGCTGAGCGAGCCCGGCGCTGACGTGCGCCGCTGACCGCAGCGACCCGGCGTCAGCCGAGCAGGTCGCGGAGCAGAGGTACGAGTGCTGCCAACGCTCGGCCCCGGTGGCTGATCGCGTCCTTCTCGGCGGCGCTGAGCTGCGCCGACGTCTGCGCGAGCCCGGACGGCAGGAAGATCGGGTCGTAGCCGAAACCGTTGCTACCACGGGGTTCTCGCACCAGGGAGCCGGTCATCTCACCGATCACCGTGCGGGACTCACCATCGGGACGGGACACCGAGGCGGCGCAGACGAAGCGTGCCCCCAGCCGTTCGTCCGGCACGTCGGCGAGCTGGCCCAGCACCAGTCGCAGGTTGGCTGCGTCGTCCCCATGACGCCCCGACCACCGCGCGGAGAAGATCCCGGGCATGCCGTTGAGCGCGTCGACCGCCAGCCCGGAGTCGTCTGCCACCGCCGGCAACCCCGTCGCCGCGGCCACGGCGCGGGACTTCAGCAGCGCGTTGGCCTCGAACGTTTCGCCGGACTCCACGACGTCCGGCACCTGCAGGCCGCCAGGCAGCTCGTCGAGCCCGAGCACGTCGTACGAGAGCCCCGCCTCAGCCAGGATCCGCCGCATCTCGGCAAGCTTGTGCTGGTTCCTGGAAGCGAGTAGGAGTTGTCTGGGTGGGCCCGTCACAGCGTCAGCGCCTCGGACTGCAGCCGGGTGAGCTCCGCGCAGCCCCGCGCTGCCAGCGAGAGCAGCTCGTCGAGCAGGACACGGTCGAACGGCGCCCCCTCGGCGGTGCCCTGTACCTCGATGTAGCGACCGTCCCCGGTCATCACCACGTTCATGTCCGTGTCGGCGCGTACGTCGTCGTCGTAGTGCAGGTCCAGTCGCGGCTCACCGTCGATGATGCCGACGCTGACCGCGGCCACCGAGGCGTGCAACGGCTGCGCGTCGGTCTTGACGAGCCCGCGGGCGCGTGCCCACGTGATCGCGTCGGCGATCGCGACGTAGGCGCCGGTGATCGCGGCCGTACGGGTGCCACCGTCGGCCTGCAGCACGTCGCAGTCCACCACCAGCGTGTTCTCCCCCAACGCCTTTGTGTCCACCACCGCTCGTAGCGAGCGTCCCACCAGCCGGGAGATCTCCTGGGTACGACCACCGAGCCGGCCCTTGACCGACTCGCGGTCCGAGCGGGTGTTCGTCGCACGCGGCAGCATCGCGTATTCGCCGGTGACCCAGCCCTGACCGGACCCCTTGCGCCAGCGCGGGACGCCCTCGGTGAACGACGCGGCGCACAGCACGCGGGTCCGCCCGAACTCCACCAGGCAGGAGCCTTCGGCGTGGTCGAGCCAGCCCCGCGCGAAGCTGACGGGGCGAAGCTGGTCCGCCCTGCGGCCATCTGATCGTGTCGTCGTCACGACGCAGACCTTAGCTGGGGGCTCAGATGTCGTACGACGCCGCGGCCGCTGCCAGGGTCAGCTCCCCGGAGTAGTGCGCTGCCGCCTCCTGGCGCGTGCGGTCCTGGTCGCGACCCGGGACCAGGTGCGTGAGTACGAGCCGACCGACCTCGGCGGCAGCGGCGTGCCGGCCGGCCTGCGTCCCGGTCAGGTGGAGCCCGGGAGGGTTGTCGTCGCCCTCGAACCAGGTGGCCTCGAACAGCGCGAGGTCCGCGCCCTTGGCCATCTCCACCAACGCCTGCGTGGGAGC
>JANWJC010000191.1 GCA_025449595.1 Acidobacteriota bacterium
CAGTTCGGTGGCCAGCGCTTCGGCGAGATGGAGGTCTGGGCCCTCGAGGCCTACGGCGCCGCCTACGCCCTCCAGGAGCTGCTCACCATCAAGTCCGACGACGTGCTCGGCCGGGTCAAGGTGTACGAGGCCATCGTCAAGGGAGAGAACATCCCGGAACCGGGCATCCCCGAGTCGTTCAAGGTGCGGATCAAGGAGATGCAGTCTCTGTGCCTCAACGTCGAGGTGCTCTCCAGCGACGGTGCCGCGATCGAGATGCGGGACACCGATGAGGATGTCTTCCGCGCCGCCGAGGAACTCGGCATCGACCTGTCCCGGCGCGAGCCGAGCAGCGTTGAAGAAGTCTGATCCGAACTACCCCAGGGGAATACACACGTGCTAGACGTTAACTTCTTCGACGACCTGCGTATCGGCCTGGCGACCGCGGACGACATCAGGCAGTGGTCGCACGGCGAGGTCAAGAAGCCAGAGACCATCAACTACCGCACGCTCAAGCCCGAGAAGGACGGGCTGTTCTGCGAGAAGATCTTCGGCCCCACCCGGGACTGGGAGTGCTACTGCGGTAAGTACAAGCGGGTCCGGTTCAAGGGCATCATCTGTGAGCGCTGCGGCGTCGAGGTCACCCGGGCCAAGGTGCGGCGGGAGCGGATGGGCCACATCGAGCTGGCCGCGCCGGTCACGCACATCTGGTACTTCAAGGGTGTGCCCAGCCGGCTGGGCTACCTGCTCGACCTGGCGCCCAAGGACCTGGAGAAGGTCATCTACTTCGCCGCGTACATGATCACGTACGTGGACGAGGAGTCGCGCGACCGGGACCTGCCCTCGCTGGAGGCCAAGTTCTCGGTCGAGCGCGGGCAGCTGGAGCAGCGGCGGGACGCCGACATCGAGGCCCGCCAGACCAAGCTGGAGGCCGACCTGGCCGAGCTGGAAGCGGCTGGGGCCAAGGGCGACGCGCGGCGCAAGCTCCGTGAGAGCAGCGACCGCGAGTGCCGCCAGATCCGTGACCGCGCCCAGCGGGAGATCGACCGGCTGGAAGAGGTCTGGAACCGGTTCCGCGCGCTCAAGGTCCAGGACCTGGAGGGCGATGAGCTGCTCTACCGCGAGATGCGCGACCGGTTCGGCCGCTACTTCCGCGGCGGCATGGGCGCGCAGGCCATCCAGGAGCGGCTGGCCAGCTTCGACCTGGAGGGCGAGGCCCGCAGCCTGCGGGAGACCATCCGCACCGGCAAGGGCCAGCGCAAGGCCCGTGCGCTCAAGCGGCTGAAGGTCGTCTCGGCGTTCCTGTCCACCCGCAACAGCCCGATGGGGATGGTGCTCGACTGCATCCCGGTGATCCCGCCGGACCTGCGGCCGATGGTGCAGCTGGACGGCGGCCGGTTCGCCACCTCCGACCTCAACGACCTGTACCGCCGGGTGATCAACCGGAACAACCGGCTCAAGCGGCTGCTCGACCTCGGCGCGCCCGAGATCATCGTGAACAACGAGAAGCGCATGCTGCAGGAGGCCGTGGACTCGCTGTTCGACAACGGCCGCCGCGGCCGCCCGGTCACCGGGCCGGGCAACCGCCCGCTGAAGTCCCTGTCCGACATGCTCAAGGGCAAGCAGGGCCGGTTCCGGCAGAACCTGCTCGGCAAGCGGGTCGACTACTCCGGCCGGTCGGTCATCGTGGTCGGTCCGCAGCTCAAGCTGCATCAGTGCGGGCTGCCCAAGGAGATGGCGGTCGAGCTGTTCAAGCCGTTCGTCATGAAGCGGCTGGTCGACCTCAACCACGCGCAGAACATCAAGTCCGCCAAGCGGATGGTGGAGCGCGCGCGGCCGGTCGTCTGGGACGTGCTGGAAGAGGTCATCACCGAGCACCCGGTGCTGCTCAACCGCGCGCCCACCCTGCACCGTCTCGGCATCCAGGCGTTCGAGCCGCAGCTGGTGGAGGGCAAGGCGATCCAGATCCACCCGCTGGTGTGCACCGCGTTCAACGCGGACTTCGACGGCGACCAGATGGCGGTGCACCTGCCGCTGTCGGCCGAGGCGCAGGCCGAGGCCCGGATCCTGATGCTGTCCACCAACAACATCCTCAAGCCGGCCGACGGCAAGCCGGTCACCATGCCCACCCAGGACATGGTGATCGGGATCTACTGCCTGACCCGGGCCGCCGGCGGCGAGGACGGATCGGTCGCGGGGGAGGGCCGGGCGTTCGGCTCGATCGCCGAGGCCACCATGGCCTACGACCGCGGCGAGCTCGACCTCCAGGCCAAGGTCATCGTCCGGCTCCGGGGAATCACCCCGCCGCGCGACTTCGAGGCGCCGGAGGGCTGGGCCGAGGGCGACCCGTTCCGGATCGAGACCACGCTGGGCCGGTGCTTCTTCAACGAGGCGCTGCCGGACAGCTTCGCGTTCGTGAACTACGAGGTGGGCAAGAAGCAGCTCTCGGCGATCGTCAACGAGCTCGCGGAGACCTACCCCAAGGTGGAGGTGGCGACCGCGCTCGACGCGCTCAAGGACGCCGGGTTCCACTGGGCCACCCGGGCCGGGGTCACGATCGCGATCGAGGACGTGGTCGCGCCGCCGAACAAGGCGCAGATCCTGGAGTCCTACGAGAAGCGCGCCGACAAGGTGCAGCGGGAGTATGAGCGCGGCCTGATCACCGACGACGAGCGCCGCCAGGAGCTCATCGAGATCTGGACGCACGCGACCGCCGACGTGGCCAAGGACATGGAGGCGGCGTTCCCGGAGACCAACTCCGTGTGGATGATGGTCAACTCGGGCGCCCGCGGCAACCAGATGCAGGTCCGGCAGATCGCCGGCATGCGGGGCCTGGTCTCCAACCCCAAGGGCGAGACCATCCCGCGGCCGATCAAGTCCAGCTTCCGCGAGGGCTGTCCGTGCTGGAGTACTTCATCTCCACCCACGGCGCCCGCAAGGGCCTGGCCGACACCGCGCTGCGTACCGCCGACTCCGGGTACCTCACCCGGCGGCTGGTGGACGTCGCGCAGGACGTCATCGTCCGCGAGGAGGACTGCGGCACCGACCGGTCGATCGCGATGAAGATCGCCGGGCCCGATGCCGACGGCAACCTGAGGCGGCTGCCGAACATCGAGAACACCGGCACCGGCCGTGCCGTCGCCGAGGAAGTTGAGGTGGACGGGACCGTGCTGGCGACGGTGGACTCCGACACGACCGAGATAATGATCGATCAGCTGATCGCGGCGGGCGTGGACACGATTCGCACGTCCAGCGTCCTGGTGTGTGAGGCCAAGGTCGGCGTCTGCGCCAAGTGCTACGGGCGGTCGCTGGCCACCGGCAAGCGGGTCGACGTCGGCGAGGCGGTCGGGATCGTCGCGGCGCAGTCGATCGGCGAGCCCGGCACCCAGCTGACCATGCGGACGTTCCACACCGGTGGTGTGGCCGGCCAGGACATCACCCACGGCCTGCCCCGGATCCAGGAGCTCTTCGAGGCCCGGATCCCCAAGGGCATGGCGCCCATCAGCGAGATGGAGGGGCGGGTCAAGGTCGAGGAGACCGAGAAGACTCGCAAGATCCTCATCGTGCCCGACGACGGCGGCGAGGAAGTCGCCTACCAGGTGCCGATGCGGTCCCGCCTGCTGGTGGCGGACGGCGACCACGTGCACGTTGGCCAGCAGCTCATCCAGGGCGCGGTCAACCCGCACGAGGTGCTGCGCATCCTCGGCTCCCGGGAGGTGCAGTTGCACCTGGTCCATGAGGTGCAGGAGGTGTACCGGTCGCAGGGCGTGTCCATCCACGACAAGCACATCGAGATCATTATCCGGCAGATGCTCAAGCGGGTGAACGTGCTTGAGTCCGGCGACACCGACCTGCTCCCCGGGGAACTGGTCGAGCGCCCCCGGTTCGAGGAGATGAACCGGGGCGTGGTCGAGGAGGGCGGCACGCCAGCCGCCGGCCGGCCGGTGCTCATGGGGATCACCAAGGCCTCGCTGGCCACCGAGTCGTGGCTGTCGGCGGCCTCCTTCCAGGAGACCACGCGGGTGCTGACCGACGCGGCGATCCACGCCAAGTCGGACCCGCTGCTCGGGCTGAAGGAGAACGTCATCATCGGGAAGCTGATCCCGGCCGGCACCGGGATGCCGCGCTACCGCAGCTTCCGGGTGGAGCCCACCGAGGATGCCCGGTCATCGGTCTATCCGGCGGCCAGCTACGAGGAGGCGCCGGGCTACGCGTTCGGGCAGCCTTCGGCCGAGTCGATCCCGCTGGAAGAGTACGACTTCGGCACCTACAACCGCTGATTCCGCCGGTGCGGGGGAAGGGCAAAATCTTCCCCCGCACCGGGGAATTCAGCGGAATCGGAGTTTGTTTTGACCATCGCAGGAACCGTTCGGTACCCTTAGTCTCCGTGCCCGTGACGCGGGCACGCGCGCGCTAGTGGGCCGCGATCTCGCCGGAAGGCTGGGATCGGCGAACGGCCTGCGCGTGCAGGACCATCCCTCTCCGAACATCCGGTCCCAGCCGGGGCCGGTGCACCGTGGTGACGGCGACACGCCCGACCACGGGGGTCGGAGAGGCCGGAAAAAGAGCACGTCAGGTGCGTCGAACGACGTGCCTGCAGGCCTGAAGACGACATCGAAGACGGAGACGCGGTGCCCACCATCCAGCAGCTGGTCCGCAAGGGCCGCCAGGACAAGGTAGCCAAGACCACGACCCCCGCGCTCAAGGGCAGCCCCCAGCGCCGCGGGGTCTGCACGCGCGTCTACACCACCACGCCCAAGAAGCCGAACTCGGCGCTCCGCAAGGTCGCCCGGGTCCGGCTCACCAGCCAGATCGAGGTCACCGCGTACATTCCCGGCGTCGGGCACAACCTGCAGGAGCACTCGATCGTGCTGGTGCGCGGCGGCCGGGTGCGCGACCTCCCCGGCGTCCGCTACAAGGTCATCCGCGGCTCCCTCGACACCCAGGGGGTGCGCAACCGTAAGCAGGCGCGCAGCCGCTACGGAGCGAAGAAGGAGAAGAGCTGACATGCCGCGCAAGGGCCCCGCGACCCGACGGCAGCTGGTCACCGACCCGGTGTACGGCTCACCGCTGGTGACCGCACTGGTGAACAAGGTGCTCCGGGAAGGCAAGCGCTCACTGGCCGAGCGGATCGTGTACGGCGCGCTGGAAGGCGCCAAGGACAAGACCGGCAACGACCCGGTGGTCACGCTCAAGCGTGCGCTCGACAACGTGAAGCCCACCCTGGAGGTGCGTCCCCGCCGGGTCGGTGGCGCCACCTACCAGGTGCCGGTGGAGGTGCGGGCCTCCCGCAGCACCACCCTGGCGCTGCGCTGGATCGTGTCCTACTCACGCCAGCGCCGCGAGAAGACGATGACCGAGCGGCTGATGAACGAGCTGCTCGACGCCAGCAACGGCCTCGGGGCCAGCGTGAAGCGCCGCGAGGACACCCACAAGATGGCCGAATCGAACAAGGCATTCGCCCACTACCGCTGGTAGAGGGCGCAGACGAACCCCGTCATGCAAAACGGATCGGCGGGGGAGACGACGAGAGAACAAGGAAAGCAAGCAGTGGCCACCCAGACCGCCGTGGAACTCGCCAAGGTCCGCAACATCGGGATCATGGCGCATATCGACGCGGGCAAGACGACCACCACCGAGCGGATCCTGTTCTACACCGGCATCAACTACAAGATCGGTGAGGTCCATGAGGGCGCGGCCACCATGGACTGGATGGAGCAGGAGCAGGAGCGTGGTATCACCATCACCTCCGCCGCGACCACCACTCACTGGCGCGACCACACCATCAACCTGATCGACACGCCCGGTCACGTCGACTTCACCGTCGAGGTGGAGCGGTCGCTGCGGGTGCTGGACGGCGCGGTGGCGGTGTTCGACGGCGTGGCCGGGGTCGAGCCCCAGTCCGAGACGGTCTGGCGGCAGGCGGACCGGTACGGCGTGCCGCGCATCTGCTTCGTCAACAAGATGGACCGGGTCGGGGCGGAGTTCCACCGCTGCGTCGACATGATCAGCGACCGGCTCGGCGCCACCCCGCTGGTGGTCCAGCTGCCGTGGGGGGTCGAGGCGGACTTCCGGGGCGTCATCGACCTCATCCGCATGCGCGCCCTGCTCTGGCAGACCGAGGGCAAGGGCGACAAGTACGACATCGTGGCGATCCCCGACCACCACCTCGAGGCGGCCCGCGAGTGGCGGGACCGGCTGATCGAGACCATCTCCGAGAACGACGAGGAGATGATGGAGCTGTACCTGGAGGGCACCGAGCCCGACGTGGAGCAGCTCATCGCCGCGATCCGCCGGGCTACCATCGCCGGCGGCGTCACGCCGGTCCTGTGCGGGAGCGCGTTCAAGAACAAGGGCGTCCAGCCGATGCTGGACGCGATCGTGGACTTCCTGCCCAGCCCGGTGGACATCCCGGCGATCAAGGGCCACAAGGTGGGCGACGAGGAGGCGCTCATCGAGCGTCACGCCGATCCCTCCGAGCCGTTCGCCGCCCTGGCCTTCAAGATCATGTCGGACCAGCACCTGGGCAAGCTGACCTACATCCGGATCTACTCCGGCACGCTGGAGGCCGGCAAGCAGGTGCTCAACACCACCAAGGGCCGCCGGGAGCGGGTCGGCAAGATCTACCAGATGCACGCGAACAAGCGCGAGGAGCGCCCGTCCGCGATCGCTGGCCAGATCGTGGCCGTCATGGGGCTGAAGGACACCAGCACCGGCGACACGCTCAGCGACCTGAGCAACCAGGTGATCCTGGAGTCGATGACGTTCCCGGCGCCGGTCATCAACGTGGCGATCGAGCCGAGGACCAAGGCCGACCAGGACAAGCTCGGCACCGCCATCCAGCGGCTGGCCGAGGAGGACCCGACCTTCCAGGTCCGGACCGACGAGGAGACCGGCCAGACCATCATCTCCGGGATGGGCGAGCTCCACCTGGAGGTCCTGGTCGAGCGGATGAAGCGCGAGTTCCGGGTGGAGGCCAACATCGGCCGCCCGCAGGTCGCCTACCGCGAGACCGTCCGCCGGAAGGTGGAGAAGGTCGAGTACACGCACAAGAAGCAGACCGGTGGCTCGGGCCAGTACGGCCGGGTGGTCATCAACCTGGAGCCGACCGGCGGCGACGGCGGCGGCTACGAGTTCGAGAACAAGATCCACGGTGGGCGCATCCCGCGCGAGTACATCCCGTCCGTGGACGCCGGCTGCCAGGAGGCGGCGGAGTTCGGCGTGCTGGCCGGGTACCCGATGGTCGACCTGAAGGTCACTTTGACCGACGGCGCCTACCACGAGGTGGACTCGTCCGAGCTCGCCTTCAAGATCGCCGGCTCGATGGCGTTCAAGAAGGCGGCGGCCCAGGCCGACCCCGTGCTGCTCGAACCGGTGATGGCCGTGGAGGTCAGGACCCCCGATGACTACATGGGTGACGTCATCGGCGACCTGAACAGCCGCCGGGGCCAGATCCAGGCCATGGAGGAGCGCTCCGGGATCCGGGTCGTCAAGGCACTCGTGCCGCTGGTGGAGATGTTCGGCTACGTCGGGGACCTGCGCAGCCGGACCCAGGGGCGGGCGGACTACAGCATGCAGTTCGACTCGTATGCCGAGGTCCCGCCGAACATCGCCAAGGAGATCATCGCGAAAGCCCGAGGCGAGTAGCAGCAGTCAGAACGCAGGAGCAACAAGGCCTCCGGAAGAGGCCCGGGCCCCCTCAGCGGGGGCAGATCGTAACGAGGAGAAACCAGTGGCCAAGGCCAAGTTCCAGCGGACCAAGCCGCACGTGAACATCGGCACCATCGGGCACATCGACCACGGCAAGACCACACTGACCGCGGCGATCACCAAGGTGCTGCACGACAAGTACCCCGACGTCAACCCCTTCACCCCCTTCGACGCGATCGACAACGCGAAGGAGGAGAAGGAGCGCGGGATCACCATCTCGATCTCGCACGTCGAGTACCAGACCGAGCACCGTCACTACGCCCACGTGGACTGCCCGGGCCACGCCGACTACATCAAGAACATGATCACCGGTGCCGCCCAGATGGACGGCGCGATCCTGGTGGTCGCGGCGACCGACGGCCCGATGCCGCAGACCCGTGAGCACGTGCTGCTCGCCCGTCAGGTCGGCGTGCCCTACATCGTGGTGGCGCTCAACAAGGCCGACATGGTCGACGACGAGGAGATCCTCGAGCTGGTCGAGCTGGAGGTGCGGGAGCTGCTCACGCAGTACGAGTTCCCCGGCGACGACGTGCCGGTGATCCGGGTCTCC
>JANWJC010000192.1 GCA_025449595.1 Acidobacteriota bacterium
ATCCGTCCGACGAACCGGACCAGCGCGGACTCGTGGAACTCCTCGTCGTCGTCCTTGCCGTGGGTGCTGAGCTTGATCGCCGTGTACACCAGGAACGCACCGAAGATGTAGAACACCCAGCTGAACTGTGCGATGACGGCCGCACCGATGACGATGAAGATCGCGCGCAGCACCAGCGCGATGATGATGCCCCACATGAGGACGGCCTGCTGGAGCTCACGCGGCACGTAGAAGCGAGCCATGATGAGGATGAACACGAACAGGTTGTCCACCGACAGGCTGTACTCGGTGATCCACCCCGCGAAGAACTGCACGCCCACGTCGTGCGATGTGAAGTAGCCGAGCGCCAGTCCGAACAGGACCGCGAGACCGACGTAGAGCCCCAGCCATCGCAGGCACTCCTGCATGGACGGTATGTGAGGGCGCCGGCCGACGATCGCGAGGTCCAGGACGAACAGGGCTGCGTACAACGTGAACGTCGCGCCCCAGAGCCAGCCTGGGATCTCCGGTGTCACCCGTTGCTTCCCGCCCGTCGGTCATCGCCTTGCCCGGTCTACGCCAGTGGCACATTCTCGCATTGCGGCGAGCGTGGGCCGGATCGGTGTCCGCGCCGTGCGCACGCGCTCGTCAGGCGTGGCCGGCGGCCTGCATGCCGCGCAACTCCTTCTTCAGCTCGTGGATCTCGTCGCGCAGCCGGGCGGCCACCTCGAAGGCCAGCTCGTCGGAGGCGGCCACCATCTGGTCGGTGAGCTGACCGATCAGGTCGGCGAGGTCACGCGCCGGCAGGCTGGCGAACTGCGTGGCGTGCGCCCCTGCCGCGGTGGCCAGCATGCCGGGCACCGGTGCCTTGCCCCGGGACTGGTTGCGACCCGAGCCCAGCATCACGTAGGTGTCGGCGACCTCCTGGGACACGATGTCGGTGATGTCGGCGATCTTCTTGCGCAGCGGCGTCGGGTCGATCCCGTTGGCGGTGTTGTAGGCGACCTGCTTGGCACGCCGGCGGTTCGTCTCGTCGATGGCCTTGGCCATCGACGGCGTGATCGTGTCCGCGTACATGTGGACCTGGCCCGAGACGTTGCGGGCAGCTCGGCCGATGGTCTGGATCAGGGAGGTCCCGGAACGCAGGAACCCCTCCTTGTCGGCGTCCAGGATCGCCACGAGCGAGACCTCCGGCAGGTCGAGGCCTTCGCGGAGCAGGTTGATGCCGACCAGGACGTCGTACTCCCCCATGCGCAGCTCCCGCAGCAGCTCGACCCGGCGCAGCGTGTCGACCTCGGAGTGCAGGTAGCGCACCCGGATCCCTTGTTCCAGCAGGTAGTCGGTGAGGTCCTCGGACATCCGCTTGGTCAGGGTGGTCACCAGGACCCGCTCGTTGCGCTCGGTGCGGAGCCGGATCTCGTGGATCAGGTCGTCGATCTGGCCCTTGGTCGCCTTCACGACGACCTCAGGGTCGACAAGACCGGTCGGCCGGATCACCTGCTCGACCACGTCGGAGTGGACCCGGTTGAGCTCGTACGGGCCGGGGGTCGCCGACAGGAAGACGGTCTGGCCGACCCGGTCGAGGAACTCCTCCCACCGCAGCGGACGGTTGTCCATCGCACTGGGAAGCCGGAAGCCGTGCTCGACCAGGGTGCGCTTGCGGCTCATGTCGCCTTCGTACATGGCGCCGATCTGCGGGACCGTGACGTGGGACTCGTCGATGACCAGCAGGAAGTCGTCCGGGAAGTAGTCGAGCAGGCAGTTGGGTGCCGACCCGGGCTCACGGCCGTCGATGTGGCGGGAGTAGTTCTCGATGCCGTTGCAGAACCCGACCTGCCGCATCATCTCCAGGTCGTACGTTGTCCGCATCCGAAGCCGTTGCGCCTCCAGCAGGTTTCCCTGTCGCTCCAGCTCGGCCAGCCGTGCCTCCAGCTCCGCCTCGATGCCGGTGACCGCGCGCTCCATCCGCTCGGGCCCGGCGACGTAGTGGGTGGCGGGGAACACGTACAGCTCCGCATCCTCTGTGAGCACCTCCCCCGTGACCGGGTGCAGCGTCATCAGCCGCTCCACCTGGTCGCCGAACATCTCGATGCGCACCGGGTGCTGCTCGTAGACGGGGAAGACCTCGACGGTGTCGCCGCGGACCCGGAATGTGCCGCGGGTGAAGGCCAGGTCGTTGCGGGTGTACTGGATCGAGACCAGGTGCCGCAGCAGCATGTCCCGGTCCCACTCGTCCCCCACCCGCAGGCGCAGCATGCGGTCGACGTACTCCTGCGGGGTGCCAAGGCCGTAGATGCACGAGACGGTCGCCACCACGATGACGTCGCGGCGGGTGAGCAGGGAGTTGGTCGCGGAGTGCCGGAGCCGCTCCACCTCGTCGTTGACCGAGCTGTCCTTCTCGATGTACGTGTCCGACTGCGGGATGTAGGCCTCGGGCTGGTAGTAGTCGTAGTAGCTGACGAAGTACTCGACGGCGTTGTTCGGCAGCAGCTCGCGGAACTCGTTGGCCAGCTGAGCTGCCAGGGTCTTGTTCGGGGCCATGACCAGCGTGGGCCGTTGCACCTGCTCCACCAGCCACGCGGTGGTCGCGGACTTGCCGGTGCCGGTCGCGCCGAGCAGCACGTTGTCGTGGACTCCGGCCTCGATCCGCCGGGTGAGCTCGGCGATGGCCGTCGGCTGGTCGCCGGACGGGGTGTAGTCGGAGACGACGCGGAACGGCGCGACGCGGCGCTGCAGATCGGACACGGGTCGAGTCATGCCCCCACGCTACGGCGACCCCCCGACAGCGGCCGCGCCCGAGTTCGTTGCCCCGCTCCGTCCCGCGCGCATGTTCCTCGGACCGGCTGCCACCAGCAGATGGTCGATCGACCTCAGTGGCGGCCGACTATGCTCCGGCAGTGGCCAGCCGGACTCGCCTCGCGGTCGATGGCAGGGTGCTCGACGACCGCTACCACGGCATTGGCAGGATTACCGCCGCCCTCCTGAGTGAGCTCGCCCACGATCCGGTGCTCGACGTCGTGGTCTTCGTCCGGAACGACCAACGATCCGAGCGGTTCGACCTCGACCTGCTCATCGCCGGTTCGGGCTTCGAACGAGCCGTCTTCGACCTCCCGCTCACCTCGCCTGCCCAAGCCGTCCGTTGGCCCGGAGCGCTGCGCCGGTACGGGATCGACGTCGTGTTGTTCCCGTACCACATGGGCGCCGCCGTCACCGGCCGATCCCGCCGCTACGCGATCGTGCACGATTGCATCCTGGAGGCGCGTCCGGCGTTCTCCCCCGACCGGAGGACGCGGTCCCTCTACCTGCTGCTCACCCGGGTGGTAGTCCGCCGGACGCGGGTGCTCACCCCGAGTCTGTCCTCGGCGGCGGACGTTCGGCGTCACTACGGCACGGAGATCCCGGACCGCCAGGTCATCCCATGGGGTGTCGACCCGGCGTTCGGATCGGACGATCTCGGTCCCGGAGACGCCGCTTCACCGGTCCTGCCGGACCTCTACCACCTGCACGTGGGCGTCCGGCGGCCGCACAAGAACGTTGTCACGCTGATCCGCGCGTTGGCCGTCATGCCGGGCTCCGAGCATCTCGTCCTGACCGGATCCGCCGACCGGCGGTTCCCCGACCCGGTGCCGGAAGCCATCCGGACACACGGGTTGCAGGACCGGGTCCACGAGCTGACCGACCTGTCGGAAACTGACCTCGTGCGGGTCTACCGGGGTGCCCGAACACTGCTCTATCCCTCCCGCCTCGAGGGATTCGGGCTCCCGCTCCTCGAGGCCATGGCCGCGGGTGTCCCCGTCGTTGCGAGCGACATCCCGGTGTTCCGGGAGGTCGTGGGCAACGCCGCCTGGTTCGTCCCCGCCACTGCACCGGCCGCGTGGGCGCGGGCCGTCCGCGACCTACAGGACGACGCGGTGCGCGACGATCTCATCGCGCGCGGCCCTCGGCGAGCGGCGGCGGCGACCTGGAGCGCGGCCGCGGATCGGCTTCGGGCCCTGCTGTGAAGCCCCGTCGTGACAAACACCGCATGCCGGGCTCAAGTTCGTCGGCCAGCCAGCCGATGACCTCTCGGTGCTCCCGACACCACCGAGTCCGGCGACCCGCCGTGGCTCTGCCGGTCGCCGGTCCATGCGGCTCGCGGTTGGTGTCGCCGTTGCGGCCCTGGCCGTGACGACCATCCCGGCACTCGCCGCCGCGCCGTCCGCTACGCCGCGTCCGGCCGTGCGGCCGACGCTGGTCGGCGCCCCGACCGCGGCCTGGGGCGTCGCCGGTGGGTACACGGGGTTGTCGTACACGACGCTACGGGCATCGGGTGCGCGATTCGCCCTGGCCGAGGTGCAATGGGCTCAGGTTGAGCCCGCTCCCGGCCGCTTCGACCGTGCCTACCTCGACCAGGTGCTCCGCAACATCCGGGCGATGAAGGCGGCCGGTCTGCAGGTGGAGCTGAACATCGGGCTCGATGTGGCACCGTCGTGGCTGCTGAAGAAGCCTGGGGCGCGCTTCGTCGACCAGCACGGCCGCATCTACCGGGCCACACCCGAGCCCAACCTGGTGTGGGACGCGCATCTGCGCGCGTACGCGGCCAGCTACATCCAGAGACTGTTCGCGACCCTGGGAACGGGGTTCTCAGTGGTGCGGGTCGGCGGTGGTCACTGGGGTGAGCTCACCTACCCGCGCGAGCTGACGGCGAGCGGACGAGTGACCGACTCGTACTGGGCTTTCGACCGCGCGGCGCGCAGCCAGAGCCCCACCCCCAAGTGGCGACCCGGAATGAAGGGATCGACGGCGACGGCCACCCGGTTCCTCAACTGGTATCTCGACTCCCTCGTCCGCTATCAGAACTGGCAGGTGCAGACGGTACAGCGCTGGTATCGAGGACGAGTCGCCGTGCTGTACCCCTCATGGGGCATGCGAGCGGGCGACTTCGCAGCCGCGGTACGTACGCGCCTGAACGGCACCTCCAGTGCCGAGCGCAACGGCGAGGTCCAGTCCGGCATCGATCACGAGCGGCAGATCAAGCACCTGGCCAGCCGCTCGGTCGCCGTCTGGTGCACCTGGGGTGACGCTCCGTCCATGCCGGGGAATATCTCTCCCGCCGATGAGCTGGCGCGTCTCGCCCGTGCCACCCACCGGCCGTTCATGTTGGAGAACACCGGATCGGATGTCAGTGTCGCTGCGATGATGCGGCTCCGGGCAGCGGCGATTCGCAACTCTGCGAATGACGTTCTCTGGGTCCGGGCGGCGAATCTATTGGCGGGCAGCCGGGCACTCGGACGGACGACTCGACAATCCAACACCCGAGCGTCGGCCGGCCTCGCCGACTTCGCCTGGGCGGCCAGCCACCCCTGAACCCGACGCGCTATTCGCCGGTCGCATCAAGTGGCGTGAGGGCGACGAGCGCGCGATGCAGATGATCATAGTCGAGCCGAGGGCCTTGGCTATCGGACGTGGACAACCCTACGACCGACATGGTGCGACGAGTGTGGCGGATCGGCACGAGGATGGCCGAGGTCACCTCCGGACGGTGCAGAAGCGTCTTCAAACCCGGATCGATCTCCTCATCGGCGTTGATCAGTACGGGCTCGTTGATATCAGCCACGTAGCGAGCGACCGGCGCTGATACCCGCATCGGGGAGAAGCCGCGACGCCAGACCTTCGCGCGAGGGTCGGCAGGACGGCGTTGGAGAAGGGAGAGGCTGGCGCACTTCACTCCCACGGTGCTGGCGAGCTCGTCGAGGAACCGCTCGGGATCCGGCCATGCCGCCGGTACGGCAAGTGGCGCCTGGCGTCCGCTCGTCGCCGTGACGGCAGCGCGCATGATTTGCTCGTAGCGCTCACCCATCGACTCGACAGTCATCCCGGCAGCCCGTGCCGCCGACGCCCTTGACAGTGACCGTTGCCAGGCCGGGTTGTCGCGCAGCCGGATGAGGGCTTCTCTGAGGTCGTCGGGCCGCCCACGTGCTACGACAAGGCCCGTCGGTGCGGCGACGCCACGGACGCCCGGCAGGTCGGACGCGACAGGGACGCAGCCGGCCGACATCCCCTCCACGAGCACGAGGCCGTACGCCTCGGCCGTCGTAGTGCTGGGCAACACGATGACGTCATGGTCGGAGTACACCTTCCACAGCTCGTCATCGCTGATCCGGCCGCGCAGCCGGACATGGCGCAGGTCGTCGCCGCGCGCTCGCGCCTCGATCTCCTCACGAAGCGGTCCGTCGCCGACGATCGTCACCTCGACACCGGTCATGTTGGCGACGGCGTCGAGCAGCACGCCCAGACCCTTGTACGACCTGAGCTGTCCCACGAAGAGCACCCTCAGCGGTCCATCCGACCGGTCGGTACGCCCCGCGACACGGCCGCGCACATCGACCGCCCACGGCACCACGTCGACAGGTGTACCGCTAGATCGCTGCAGTCGTTGCTGGTAGTCGTCGGAGCTGACGACAATCCGATCGGCCAGATGTGCCAGTCCGTTCGAGAGCCGGTTGTAGACCGAGCACCAACGCTCGAGGTGCGGGATTGCGAGGTCGGAGTGGTGGGTGTAGACGATGCTCGGGCGTGCTGCGTTGGGCACCGTGCGCGAGAGCGCGAGGAACATCTCGCTGATCGACGGCACAGGGCCATGCACGTTGACGACGTCGTAGTCGCAGAGTCGCTTGTAGAACGACGGCCAGAAGACGCCGAAGGCCGAGACTCTGATCTCATTCCGGATGATGCGAGGGAAGTCGGCACGGCTGACGACGTCGACGACATGTCCGCGAGCCGCGAGGCTCCGCTGCAGCATCGACACCGTCATCGACACGCCGCTGACAACGGGCGGCGCCTCGGAGGTAAGGATGAGGATTCGCAACGGGCGATCCCCGACTGCCTCGGCAGGAAGCACAGAGTTCACCATGGAGACCCCTTTCGGTGACGGCCATGCCCGGCACTGCTGCGCCTGATCCCGGCGAACTCGGGGAAGGCCCGCAGGAGGGTGATGACTCCGGTGATAAGCGCTGCGGCGAGCCAGGCGGCCGGCATCTCATGGGTTGCCCAGAGCACCAAGAGGATCGCGCCCTGAGCAACCCACACCGCTGGTCGGGACACCCGGATCGCGAGTATGCGAACCGCCGACCGCTCGGAGGGGAGCGTGGCCATGAGCACGACGGCAGCCCAAACGCCCACCAAGACGCCGGCGGCGAGGCCGCCCCTTCCCCAGCGCTCGCCGCAGACGACCACGATCACGATCGCAGCTCCGATCGCCCATGCCATGCGGTGCAGGGCCGACCGCATCGACCGCTCGCTCTGCGCGTACGCCGTCAGGATGTTCAAGAAGCCGAGTCCCACCCCCACTGTCACCGTGTACGGCAGCCAGTCGACAAGCGATCGGTAGCCGGCGGGAAACACCACGTCGATCAGCGCGTTAGGAACGGTCACCAGCAACGCCCACGAGAGTGTCGCCATCAGGAAGTAGCTGAACAACCCGTCGACGCGGCGGCGATTGCGTTGATCCGCGGTCAAGGTGGGGAACACCGCCGTGGACACGGCCGAGGCGATGAAGAGCGGCGCACGGCCAAGGCCGGACGCCGCCTGGTACGGCGCAGCGCCTGCCCGCGTCGCCGGCAGCACGGCGACGAGCAGGGTGTCCAGCGACGCCAGCACTCCCACTCCGACTTGCAAGCCGCTCATGCGAAGCGCCGACCACCACAGTCGACCGTACTTGCGCACGTTGTGCGGCCCACTGATGCCGGTCCGTACCAGCAACAGTGTCGACAGCATCGGTAACGCCCCGATGAGCAGGCTTGTGGCGGCCCCCGCGGCGCCCGCGTCGAGCCGGAACACCAGGATCGAGCCTGAGAGAATCTTCAGCACCACTTCGGCGAGCAGCACCGCCGCGATCAGTTCCGTGCGGCCCTCGCCCTGCAGCAATCCGAGGCCGGTGGAGCCCACCGCAAGCATCAAGGTCGCCGTTGCGACGACGAGCCCGACCTCCACGGAGCCGATGCAGACCAGGACCACGATGACGATCGCGCCCGTGACCAGTCCGAACGCTACATTGGCCCAGAAGGCGAAGGTGATGGCCTCTCGTCTGCGGAGGGAACCGGGTGCCGATCCGGCGGTCTCCTTCGCCAGGACCCAGGGGATCCCGGCGCTGCCGATCAAGCCGTTGACGACCATGAGTGCCTGGGCCCCCATGAAGATCGCGTAGTCGGTGGGGGTCAGACCATGCGTGAGGATCAGTGCGTACAGGAAGTTGGAAGCGCCGACGACGAGGCTCGCCAGGGCAAGGACGCCGGCACCGTAGCGCCGCTGCACGCGGGGTGCCGCTCGCCGCCGGACCATCGGTGCCGTGGTCATCGAATGCCCCGGCTGCCGCGGCGGCGGAGGGCGGACAGCGTACCGGCGGCGCCGGTAACCGTGAGGGCGACGAGCAGGAGCCAAAGGAACAACCCTGCGCTCGCGTCGCGTGACACGTGAACCGGCAGTGCAGCGCAGCCGGGGGCGCTCGCTCCCGGCGGCGACTCCGGCGTACCGACCACCCACACCGAGATGTCCCGGTACGTGCGGCTGGGCACGTCGATAAGCATCAGTCCGTTCTTGTGAACCCAGTCGGTCAGTTCAGGATTGCTGATGCCATAGCGGAACTCGGTGTCCTTGTCCGAGAGCAGGAAGATCCGGACTCCCGCAGCGTAGGCGTCCGGGCCAGATGAGTACTCGGTGATGGGTGCGGTCCGCACCGCTGCGCGCCAATGCCAGGGGTCTCCGGTCGCGTTCACCGGCGCACACGCGGGCATCGTCCGGGCGAGATACTGGCTCACCTGCTCGGTCGCGTTGTCGTTCGACGGCCAGTACGCCGAGAACCAGGCGACCGCGCCCAACGCGACCGCGATCACCGCTGCCGCCGTCACCATCCGGACAAGCACACCCCCGCGGCCATGGTGCGTGCGTACAAGGAACCGGCCGCTGTTCACGACGAGCAAGATGGACGCGGGTACGACATAGATCGAGAGCTGCTCATTCGCCTGGCCGAACAGGAAGCTATAGCCGAAGAAGCCGTACGACATGACGCCGAGGCCCAGCAGATAGGCGACCTCGTCGGTCGCGGACGACCGCCGTCGCATCACGACGATCAGGCCCCATAGGAGGACGAGAAGGCCGACGCCGAACACGATGTAGCTGCCGAGGTACTGCTCAAACGTGTCCACCAGGGCCGCAAGGGGCGAGCCGTTCAACTTGTTCAATCCGCTGACCTGCAGCAGGCCGACAAGTCGACTGATGCTCACGGTCTGCTGGTCGTAGAACGCGTCGCTGGACCCCTGCAAGGCCGCCCAGAGCGGGAACACCGACCACACCAGGGCACCAACGGCGAGTGCGCCAAGGTTGCGGCGGCATCCCGACCAGTTCCGCTGCAGGACAGAAGCTGCCAGCGGCGCGCAAACGAGGAACAGACTGGGGGCCTTCGTCAGGACGGCCAGGCCGATCGCGGCCCCGACGAACGCGACGTACGTGGCGGTCCGCGCCCTGCGCATCCGGTACGCGAGCAGCACGGTCGCCAAGGACGCGGCGATGGCGAGCGGTTCGATGAGTGCGACCCGGCCGAAGCGCAGCAGGAAAGGGCTGGTGGCCGCCAGTGCCAACGCCAGCAGAAGCATTTGACCCCGACGAGAACTGGCGACCCCGGTTGACCACATCCGGCACGCCACGCCGACGAGGCCGACGATCGCGACGCCGAGGATCGCGTTCAGGTTTCGCAACGTGTCGATGATGCTCGGCACCGAACCGTGAGTGTTCCCGACGAGGTGGAGCCAACCCGCATTCAGCAGGAACTCCAACGGCGGGTGCACCAGGATGGGACCGGAGTCCCAGGAGATCGAACCGAACTCGCTGATGTGCTGCGCAGCGATCGCGTAGAACACCTCGTCGATGTCGAAGTCGGGGCTGTTCGGCAAGTTCGCGAAGAAGGCGAGCACGGCAACCGCCATGGCGATGCCGATCGTCAGGCGACCATGCCGGTCGATCCACGCGCCAGTTCGCTGCCAGCCGCCGGGCCGTCGCAGCCGTCGGTCTTCGGGCACTCGAGGTCGGGCGCGGGTGGGTGATCGGGACTGCACGGGAGCGCGGGCGTGACGCGCCGTATCCCGTGTGGCCACTTCGGGCATTCGGGGCCTGGCGCGGGCGGGAGCGCGGTACTGCACCGGGACGCTTGCGGGGCTCGCCATCTCGTCTGTCCGGACTCGAGCGTTGCCGGGCTAGGCGTCGACGGTGCGGTGTCGCCCCACCATCGCGCTGCTCGGCCGGACCCGGTCGATCCGCTCGATGTTCTCGATCATCGCCGCCGTGACCTTCGCGTGGCCCTGCTCGCTGAGGTGTGCGTGGTCTGGGAGGTAGTCATCCCACGGGACCAGGAGGTCCTTGATCTCGACCAGGACGACGCCGGGTCGGTCGGCAACCTTCTGCTGAATGGCAGCCTCATAGGGGGCCCGAGCCCGGTTGCTGCGGGGGAAGAGTCGCTCGTCGCAGTCATGCAGGCCGACGACTACGACGGTACTGCCCAAGCTCAAGATCGAATCCAGCAGCTCGCCGAACTTGACATCGAACAGCGGCAAGGGAACCCGCTGATAGCCGCCGGTCATGCGGATGCCGATGTTCTTGACTGTCACTTTGGCAAAGGTGGTGGCTCGCTGGCGGGCTCGCTCGTACCGCGTGCCCGTGAACCATGGTCGCGGTTCGAGGCCGTCGGCTCCCTGCCAGCTCTTGGGCGCGTATCGGTCCATGAGCCGCTCCAGGCTGCGGCTGGGGTGGACGAGGGCATCGCTTCCGCCGACACAGACGATGACAAGGTCGGGGCCGAATGCCTTAAGCCGCTCGATCTTCTCCAACGCATCGAGCACGGTGTAGGTGCTCCGCGCCAGCTGTAGGACCTCGACGGCGTCGAGCTGCTTGGCGGTCAGGCGCCCATACGACCGACCGTGTACGCCCAACCCCGCCAGGACGCTGTCACCGACCAGAGCGACCTTAGGCTGCTTCGGAATCCGGAATTGCTCCGACTCGTCGGCCATGGCTGCCCCATGTGATGTGGAGTGTGCGGAATCCTGAGAAATATCGGATCCGGCTGATCCCGCAAACTACTGCGGTTTGAGACGACTCGGAAGGGAACGGACGAAGTCGGATGGCAAGTGCCACCTCGCCCAACTATGATCGTGACTGTTTGTTGCCTCTGTCCTACCAAGAGTGACGATGTCGGGTCGGTTCTGTCTTCGGCCGCATCGACCCGCACGTGATCTCCACCGGTGAGGTCGGCGGCAGCTCACCCGTCGACAGTTCTCCCGGCGGGCCAGGGTGCGGTCGCCGCTGTTGGATCCAGACCCGACCCGGGGCCGAACGCCGTTGCCGCTGCTGTGCTGTCCGGAGTTGTCCGGCTCCGGACCCACTGATCAAGGAGATCGATGGCACCGGTCACCGTCTGCGGGGTGAAGTTGCAGTGCCCGGCTCCATAAGGGGCGCCCGGATCGACGGGATAGGTCGCAGGTGGCACCGTCACGTTCCGGCGCAGCATGCGCGCCCCTCCCGATCTCCCGACGGCGGCGGCGTACCAGGACTCGTTCTGCGACAGCACCAGCGGGTCGTACAGAGTGTGGATCGACACGAGAGGGACGGCGAGCCTGCCGGTCGGCCCGTCCACCGCGAGAGCTTGCGCCCGCGCTGCGGGATCAGCACGGACCCGGGTTCCTCCGGCGAGTGCGGCCAGGAACTGGTCGGTGCGACCACCGCTGAGCAGATCAATATCGGCGTGCTCCGCCGACGAGACGCGCGACGTGTAGTCGATACCAACGTTCGTGCTGGGATTGCCGCCGACGCGACGCTCGACGTCGGCTCGGATCGTGGTGCCGACACCCAGCAACGTGTTCACGGACTCAACCGACGCGGCAACCCGGGACGCCGGGTCGCCCCCATCGAAGCGTCTCGTCTTCGAGGGCGCATCGACAAGATCGGCGATGAGTTGCAGCTTCGCTGCGCCCACAGGGGTCGCTGCGGCAGCGTCGAGCTGCCTAGTCGCCTCGTCGAGATATTGCTGCGCCTCGGCCACATCGGTGAAACCGGTGAGTTTGAGCCCCGGCCACAGCAGCGTCTTGACCGCGTACTCGACGTCGAGGGCGACATCGAGGTTGGGGACGGCCCCGGCGAGCACGCCGCACAGCGAGACGGCACCAGTGACGACATCGGGATGCCTTTCGGCGAGCATGACGCTGATGAGGCCGCCGAGCGAGTCTCCCCACACGTAAACCCGCTGCGGAGTTCCGATATCGTCACGGAAGCTCCGGTAGAGCTCCTCGTCTGCACTGACGCCCTCGACGACGGCCCAGCCGTCGGCAGTATAGGCGGAGCCGGCCAGCGCGTACCCCTGCGCAAGAAGCTCCTGACCGATCTGGGGATCGGTCGCCCAGCCGAGTGCCGGCTCGGCGACCCGGTTGGCCGAGTCACCCCCGGGCTCCCGATAACCGTGCGAGTAGATCAGCAATGTGCCGTTCCAGTGCGCGGGCAAAACCACCTGGTAGGGCGCTCCCGCCAACACCCCGTTGCACGCTATTCGGCCACAGCGCTCGCCCGCTGGAGGCGACGTGGTCGAGCATCCCGCGGACAGCAAAACCGTGGCGGCGACGGCGACGAACCGCCAACGGGGCCGGCTGCGTCCGCTCACGACGACATCATCACATCGGAGGTGATGCCACGTCGCTGCTCGGGTTTCGGGACGTGCCTGACGCGACGTCCGTCAGGCGGTCCGGCG
>JANWJC010000193.1 GCA_025449595.1 Acidobacteriota bacterium
CTGCTGGTGTGCTGGCGCTCGCGCCGCTGGCCCGAGCTGTGGCGCTGCACCGCCGCGACGGCGGCCTCGTGGCTGGTCGTCAACGTGCCGGTCCTGCTTGCGAATCCGTCCGGCTGGCTGACCTTCTACAAGTTCTCCGCCGACCGCGGCGAGGACTGGGGCTCGATCTGGTACGCCCTAACCTCGTGGGGGCGCGGGATCCCGGCGCAGTGGTTGAACGACGTCGCACTGGTCCTGCTGCTGCTGTGCTGCGCGGTCATCGCGGTCCTGGCGTGGTGGGCGCCGCAGGTCCCGCGACTGGCACAGCTCTCGTTCCTTGTCATCGCGGCGTTCTGCCTCACCAACAAGGTGTACTCACCGCAGTACGTGCTCTGGCTGATCCCGTTGGCGGCCCTGGCCCGGCCGCGCTGGCGCGATTTCCTCATCTGGCAGGCCGGGGAGGTCGTGTACTTCTTCGCGATCTGGTGGTTCCTGCAGGGGTACGGCAACGACAACAAGGCCCTGCCGCAGAGCTGGTACACGGTCGCCATCGCGATCCACGTGGCCTGCACGCTCTACTTCTGCGTGATGATCGCCCGCGACATGCTCCAGGCCGAGCGCGACCCCGTACCCCCCGACGACGGTGCCTTTGACGACGACGATGCCCCCGACGACGATGCCCTCGACGAGGGTGCCTTCGGCGGCCCAGGCTCTCGGCACTCCCTGTCCGGCGCCGCGACCCCTCGGTGATGAATGTGCCCCGCGGTGCGTTAGGCGCACCGGATCTTCCCCACCGGCCGCTCCCACCGCCCCCGGTGGACGGCTACCTGGGCCCGGGTGTCGGATGGCTCTGCCACCCTTGAGCCACCCGACCAGTTGCCCAGTCGCTCACATTTTGGAGCTGCCGTGAACCCGACGCAGACGTTCATCCGTGCCGACCGCAGGCTCGAGGAGGTCATCGCCTCGATCCGCGACGAGCAGTGGGACATGACGATGCCGGCCGACTTCGTGATGCGCGGGGCCCAGGCGCCGCCGACACTGCGCGAGGTCGTGGCCTACCACGCGTATGACGACGACTGGGTCCCGGACATGCTGGCCGGGCGCACGATGGCGCAGGTCGGCGAGCAGACCTACCCGAAGGACGGCCTCGGCGCGGACCCGAAGGCGGCGTTCACGGCCATCGTCGACAAGGCTTGCGCGGCAGCCGCGGCCCTGGACGACCTCGACCGCACGGTGCACTGCTCGTTCGGCGATTACTCCGCGCGCGACTACCTGGTGCAGGCCAACTACTTTCGTGGACTGCGTTCATGGGACATCGCGCGTGTGATCGGTGAGGACCCCACGATCCCGGACGACCTGGCAGTCAGCCTGCTCGAACAGATCGGCCCCCACGCCGAGCAGTACCGCGCCATCGGGGTGCTCCCGCCCGAGGTGGCGGTCCCGGCCGATGCCAGCGCCCAGGACCGCCTGCTCGGCATGACCGGCCGCCACCCGGGCTAGCGGCGCGGCTCAGTCCAGGCCGACGATGCGGTCGAAGGTCGCGGTGGTCAGGCGTACGTCGCAGTCCACCTCGTCGCCGACGACCGGGGCGGGCACGCCGGCGGCGAGGTTTACGAGCGAGACCTGCATGTGAGGGGGCTCGGCGAACCAGCGCTGCTTCCCGGCGACGCTGAACGGTGACAGCGCCAGGCCCCCGGCCTCCAGGACGCCGCTGCCGGCAGCGACGACCCGCTGGCGCACCGAGCTGACGGCGCTCGGTGCCTCGAGCGCGACGCCGTGCGCGGTGCCGCCGCCGACGACCAGCAGCACGCTGTCCCGGCTTGTCCGGCGCTGCCGATACCCGCTTCGCTGACCTCGCCGTACCTGATGGACCGCCAGCACGGTGCCGCGGGCTACCAGCGCCGACCGGGCGCCGAGCCAGAGCCGGGTGCCGATCCTGACCCGCAGCGCGGTGTCCGGCAGCGCGGTGCCTACGACCTCGAGCTCGCCGTCGTCGAGATGGGACACCCACAGCGTGGGGGCCGCGGAGAGCGCCGCAGCCGCGATATCGGCAGCAGCTGCGTCGGCGTCCGTGAGTGAGAGGTCCGCGAGCAGCTGGCCCCAGGTGTACGCCCAGGCCAGCACCTCCTGCACCCGGCCGGAGGCGCCCGCGGGCGGTGCGGGGGCCACGGCCGCGTCGTGCCAGGGCGCCCCGGGGTCGTCGCGGTGGACCGTGGCCGGCTGGGTGATCGGCAGGTGCAGCGCCAGGCCCTCGATCCGCAACGCCCCGGCGGCCAGCGCTGCGCGGAGCTGGCTGTCGGCAAGCACGGAGGTCAGGTCGGCCGGCTCGAATCCGAACCGGCGCATCGAGGTGAACCCCTCCAGCACGACGCGGACCGGCGCCGCAGCGCTGGCACCGGCCAGCAGTGCTCGCAGCCCGGCGGCGCTCGAGACGGTGCGCACGACGCTGTGGGCATAGCCCGCACCGGACAGCGCGGCCCAGTCTGCGGCGGCGCAGGTGTCGGCGGGCTCGTACGGCGCGAGCACCAGCAGGTCCCCGGCGAACGCGTCCGCCACGTCGGCCAGCTCCCCAGCCGTGCCGACGGCGAGGCACCCCACGCCCAGCCGGGCGGCCTCCCGGGCCAGCCGGGCGTTGCCCAGCCCGTAACCGTTCCCCTTGGCGACCGGGACGAGGTCCCCGGGCCCTGGCCCGATCGCAGCCCGCACCGAGTCGCGCACCGCCTCGGTGCCGGCGCGCCATTGCTCGGCGTCCACGTGCAGCGCGAAGCTCATCCCCGCACCCTAGGGGGCAGGGAGCGCGGGGACCGGCGGGTCAGGAGCGGCGGGAGAGGTATGCGGTCACGGCGCGGGCCAGCATCGGGCGCAGCGTGAGGTCCCACTCCCCGACGTACTCCTGCGCCTGCCCGCCGGTGCCGAGCTTGAACCCGATCAGCCCGAACAACGGGTCGGACTGGTCCAGCGTGTCGCTGATGCCGCGCAGGTCGTACACGGAGCAGCCACTCGCGTGTGCGTCCTGGATCATCGCCCACTGCACTGCGTTGGAGGGGCGCAGGTCACGGCCCTCGGTCGTGGAGGCACCGTACGAGTACCACGCATGGTCGCCCACCGTCACCAGCGTCGTCGCGGCGTGGACCCGCCCGTCGTGCCGGGCCAGGAACAGCTTGAGGCGCAACGGGTCCTCGCCGCTCATCGCGCGCCACATCCGCTGGAAGTAGGCCAGCCCGCGTGGCGTGAAGCCGTCGCGGTGTGCGGTCTGGACGTAGACCTCGTGGAAGGCGGGCAGGTCGTCGTACGTCCCCAGCGACACCTCGACACCGGCCTTCTCGGCCTTGCGCACGTTGCGGCGCCAGAGCTGGTTGAAGCCGGCGAAGACCTCGTCGAGGGTGCGCCCGGCCAGCGGCAGCTGGAAGACGTACCGCGGCTGCACGTCCCCGAAGCCGGCGCCGGTGTCGGCCTGCTGGCTCCAGCCGGCTTGCGTCAGCTGCCCGGCCAGGGCCAGCGCCCGGTCGTCGGTCCAGTCCGCCGGCACGTCGCGCAGCCGGGTCACCGCTTCGTCGGCGACGGCGGCCTTGAGGGTGTCGCTGTGCCAGCGGCGCAGCGGGACGGCCGGGCCCATCTTCACGGCGAACGCGCCCCGGGCCCGCAGGTGCTCGACCATCGGCGTGAGCCGGTCCGCCAGCGAGCCCTCCGACCCGAGCCAGTCCAGGTCCGGGCCCTCGGGCAGATACGCCAGGTACCGCCGTACGCCCGGGACCTTGCGCAGCAGCACCAGCCCGGCCCCCACGAGCCGGTCGTCGTCGAACCAGCCCAGCGACTCGTGCTCCCACTCCGCCTTCACCGCCGCCCAGCTCGGCAGCTGCAGGAACGACACGCTGGGCCGGCCGGCGACGTACGCCAGGTGCTGCGACGCCGAGATGGGCCGCACCACCAGAGCTGTCACAGGGCGACGTCCACGACGACCGGCGCGTGGTCCGACGGCGGCGCGGGCTTGGGGCCACCGGCCGGTGCCTTGCCGGGCTTTCGCGCCTCCCGGTCGACGTACGCGTCGCTGACTGCCGCGATGAAGTCCGGCGACCCGTACACCAGGTCGATGCGCATCCCGTTGTTCTTGGGGAAGGCGAGCTGGCGATAGTCCCAGTAGGAGTAGTTGGTGTCGTACTTCAGCGCCCGCGGCACGACCTCCACCAGGCCCACCGACTCCAGGGCGGTCAGCCGGGCTCGTTCCTGCGGTGTCACGTGGGTCGCGCCCTCGAACTGCGCCCGGTCCCAGACGTCGGCGTCGGTCGGCGCGATGTTGAAGTCGCCGAGCAGGACCAGCGGCAGCTGCGCCGTCAGCTCGACCGCCGCGGTGTCGCGGAGGGTGTCGAGCCAGGCCAGCTTGTAGTCGTAGTGCGGGTCCTGCGGGGTGCGCCCGTTGGGGACGTACAGCGACCAGACCCGGACCCCGCGGCAGGTTGCAGCGATCGCGCGCGGCTCCACGGCCCCGTCGAACGCGGCCTGACCGGGCAGGTCCCGGGTGACATCGGCGAGCCCGACGCGGGACAGGATCGCCACCCCGTTCCACCGGGCGCTGCCGTGCGCCGCGACCTGGTAGCCCAGCGCCTCGACCGCGGCGACCGGGAAGTCCTCGGTGGCGACCTTGAGCTCCTGCAGGCACAGCACGTCCGGCGCGGCGGTGGCCAGCCACGCGGTGAGCCGCTCGATCCGTACCGTCACCGAGTTGATGTTCCAGGTCGCGATGCGCACGACCGGCAGCCTAGGCGCTGCCCCGGACGGCCTGGTCCCAGCGGCCTCGCGGGGACGGTAGTCTTACCGGGTTCGTACGACCCTTCGCGGGCCGTACGCGATGCATCACCCTCCTGCCACGGAGAGACCGTGGCCGCAAAGTCCAGAGGAGGTGGGTAGACATGCGTCGTTATGAGGTCATGGTGATCCTCGACCCCGATCTTGAAGAGCGCACGGTCACGCCGAGCCTTGACACGTTCCTCAACGTCGTCAAGGCCGATGGTGGCTCGGTGGAGAAGGTCGACATCTGGGGACGTCGCCGGCTCGCGTTCGAGATCAACAAGAAG
>JANWJC010000194.1 GCA_025449595.1 Acidobacteriota bacterium
ACCGGGCATAACTTCCCCGAGGTGCTCGAGTTCCGCGACAGAAGGGCCGCCGAGCTCGGCGTCAGGCTCGTCGTCGCCAGCGTCCAGGACTCGATCGACCAGGGCCGCGCCGTCGAGGAGACCGGCCGCTGGGTCAGCAGGAACCGGCTGCAGACCGTGACCCTGCTCGACGCGATCGAGGAGCACCGGTTCGACGCCCTGTTCGGCGGGGCACGGCGCGACGAGGAGAAGGCCCGCGCCAAGGAGCGGGTATTCAGCTTCCGCGACGAGTTCGGCCAGTGGGACCCGAAGAACCAGCGCCCCGAGCTGTGGAACCTCTACAACACCAAGATCAAGCGCGGTGAGCACATCCGGGTGTTCCCGCTGTCGAACTGGACCGAGCTGGACGTCTGGAGCTACATCGAGCGGGAGAACCTGGAGATCCCGCCGATCTACTACGCGCACGAGCGCGAGGTGTTCGAGCGCGACGGCATCCTGCTGGCCGTCAACGAGTTCCTGCCGCGGACGGAGGACGAGCAGCCGTTCACCGCGACCGTGCGGTACCGGACCGTCGGCGACATGACGATCACCGGCGCGGTCGCC
Organism: Acidobacteriota bacterium; assembly: GCA_025449595.1. Lineage (GTDB taxonomy): Bacteria > Actinomycetota > Actinomycetes > S36-B12 > CAIYMF01 > JAFIHG01. Next base: position 583 of record JANWJC010000194.1, read on the forward strand.
TCGACCGCCGCGACGATCAGCGAGGTGATCGCGGAGATCGCCGCCACCAGGATCACCGAGCGCGGGCAGACCCGCGCCGACGACCGGACGAGCGAGGCGGCGATGGAAGACCGCAAGCGGGAAGGCTACTTCTAGAACATGGACATCTTGCGGTTCGCCACCGCTGGCTCGGTCGATGACGGTAAGTCGACGCTGATCGGCCGGCTGCTCTACGACTCGAAGGCCATCTTCGAAGACCAGCTCCAGTCCGTGGAGCGGACGTCAAGGGACCGGGGCGAGGAGTCGACCAACCTGGCGCTGCTGACCGACGGGCTGCGGGCCGAGCGGGAGCAGGGCATCACGATCGACGTCGCGTACCGGTACTTCGCGACGCCGCGGCGGAAGTTCATCATCGCCGACACGCCGGGCCACATCCAGTACACGCGGAACATGGTCACCGGCGCCTCCACCGCCGACCTGGCCATCATCCTGGTCGACGCGCGCAACGGCCTGACCGAGCAGTCAAGAAGGCACGCCTTCCTCACCACGCTGCTGCGGGTGCCGCACCTAGTGCTCGCGGTGAACAAGATGGACCTCGTCGGCTTCGACCAGAAGGTGTTCGAGCAGATCTGCGACGAGTTCTCCAAGTTCGCGGCCAAGCTCGAGGTCCAGGACCTCACGTTCATCCCGATCTCGGCGCTGCTCGGCGACAACGTGGTGGACCGCAGCGCGAACATGCCCTGGTACGAGGGCCCGTCGCTGCTGCACCACCTGGAGCACTTGCACATCGCGTCCGACCGCAACCTGATCGACGTTCGGTTCCCCGTCCAGTACGTGATCCGGCCGCACGCCTCGAGCGACCCCGAGCTGCACGACTACCGCGGCTACGCCGGCCAGGTGGCGGGCGGCGTGCTCAAGCCCGGCGACGAGGTGATGCACCTGCCGTCCGGGTTCAGCACCAGGATCAAGCGGATCGACATGGCGGGCACCTCCGTCGACGAGGCGTTCCCGCCGATGTCGGTGACCCTGCTGCTCGACGACGACGTGGACATCTCCCGCGGTGACCTCATCTGCCGCCCGCACAACCACCCGCACGCCGCGCAGGACATCGAGGGCATGGTGTGCTGGATGAGCGCCGACCGGCCGCTCGCGCCGCGGTCCCGGCTGATCGTCAAGCACACCACGCGCACGGTCAAGGGGATCGTCACGGACCTGCAGTACCGTATCGACGTCAACACCCTGCACAGGGACGAGACCGCGCCGCAGCTCGGGCTCAACGAAATCGGCCGGGTGCGGATGCGGCTGACCCAGCCGGTGTTCGCCGACCCGTACGCGCGGAACCGGATGACCGGCGGGATGATCCTCATCGACGAGGCGACCAACACTACGGTCGGCACCGTGATGATCACGGACGCACATTGATGAGCGTCTAGCCCGGGTGGCCGATGCGGGATATGGTCGCGTTTGTGCCTTCTGCGACCTCCCCCTTCCATGACCTGAGCGATTACGTCGCCATTCCGCGAGTGACCGGGCTGCGGCTGTCGCCCGACGGCAGCTGGCTGGCGGCCAGCGTGCAGACGCTGAGCAAGGACAGGAAGAAGTTCGTCACCAGCATCTGGCGGATCGACCCGCAGGGTGGCGCGCCGCACCGGCTCACCAGGTCCGCCGAGGGGGAGGGCGGCCCGCGCTTCCTGCCTGACGGCTCGCTGCTGTTCACCTCCAAGCGCCCTGCGCCGGACAACGGCGAGGGGAACGGCGGCCACAACGGCGACCGCGACGAGGGCCCGGCGATGTGGCTGCTGCCCGCCGGAGGCGGCGAGGCACGCATCGTCGCGTCGCTGCCCGGCGGGATCAACGGGCTGGAGACGGCCGCGGACGCGCCGGCCATCGTGGTCGTCTCGCCGGCGCTGGGAGACGAGGACGAGCGGCTGCGCAAGGAGCGCAAGGACGCCGGCGTCACCGCGATCCTGCACGAAACCGTGCCGGTGCGCTACTGGGACCACGACCTCGGCCCGGCCGACCCGCGGCTGTTCGCCGTCACCCCGCCGAGTGCGGACAGCGCGGAAACCGAGGACTCCCGGTACGGGACCCGAGACCTCACCCCGGACGCGGGCCGCGCGCTATTCCAGCCGTCGGTGGCGCTGAGCCCGGACGGAACGCTGGCCGCGGTCACCTGGTGGCGCTGGCGCGATGGCGTGCAGGCACACCAGGAGGTTGTGCTGATCGACCTGCCCACCGGCAAGCGGACCGTGCTGCTTACCGACCCTGACCTGGACTATGCCAGTCCTGCCTTCTCGCCGGACGGGCTGCACCTGGCCTGCCTGCGCGCCAGCCACTTCACCAGGGAAGAGCCGCACGACGAGACCCTGGTGCTGGTGGACACCGACGGCAGCGGCCAAGCGCGCGACCTGACCGGCGACCTCGACCGGTGGCCGGGCAGCCCGGTCTGGGACCCAGCCGGCCGCTGGGTGTACTTCACCGCCGATGACACCGGCAGGCACCCGGTGTTCCTGGTGGCGGTCGGCACCGGTGAGATCAGCAGGCTGACCAAGGATCACGGCCACTACAGCGAACTGAACCCGTCCCCCGACGGCACCGCGCTGTTTGCCCTGCGGTCCGCGGTCGACGCGCCGCCCGCGCCGGTCCGCATCGACGTCGCGACCGGCGAGGTCGTGGCGCTGGACAGCCCCGGCGGTCACCTCGCGCTGCCCGGCAGGCTGACCGAGCTGGAGACGACCGCCGACGACGGTCAGCCGCTGCGCGCCTGGCTGGTGCTACCGGACGGAGCGAGCCAGGATCACAAGGCACCGCTGCTGCTGTGGGTGCACGGCGGCCCCATGTCGAGCTGGAACTCCTGGTCGTGGCGGTGGAACCCGTGGCTGATGGCAGCGCACGGATACGCGGTGCTGCTGCCGGATCCGGCGCTGTCCACGGGCTACGGCCGGGCCTTCGTGGCGCGCGGCTATCACCAGTGGGGCTCGCGCACGTTCGACGATGTGATGACCCTCACCGACGTCGCCGTGGCCCGCGACGACATCGACGGGTCGCGGACCGCCATGATGGGCGGCTCGTACGGCGGCTACATGGCGAACTGGATCGCGGGCCACACCGACCGGTTCAAGGCGATCGTCAGCCACGCCGGGCTGTGGGCGCTGGATCAGATGATGAGCACCACGGACGTCGCGCACTGGTTCCACCCCCAGTTCGGCGACCCGCTGACCGAGCCGGGAATGTACGAGCAGAACTCCCCGCACCTGCACGTGGAGAAGATCACCACCCCGATCCTCGTGATCCACGGGAACAAGGACTACCGGGTCCCGGTAGCGGAGGCGCACCGGCTGTGGTGGGACCTCAAGCGGCATCAGGTGGACGCCAAGTTCCTCTACTTCCCTGACGAGAACCACTGGATCCTCACCCCAGGCAACGCCGCGGTCTGGTATGAGACCGTGTTCGCGTTCCTCGCCCAGCACGTGCTAGCCGAACCCTGGCAGCGACCCGCGCTCCTGTAGGTGGCAGGCTGTCAGCCATGACCCGCGCTGATCTCGACAAGCAGCCCGCCGAAGTGGCGGCGATGTTCGACGCCCTGGCCGGGCGCTACGACATGATGAACGACATCCTGTCGATGGGCCAGGTCCGGCTGTGGCGCAAGCGCGTCCAGCGCATCCTCCAGGCCGGCCCCGGGGAGCGCGTGCTCGACCTGGCGGCAGGCACCGGGACCTCGTCGATGACCTTCGCCGCGTCCGGGGCGAACTGCGTGGCCTGCGACTTCTCGTTCGGCATGCTGCAGGCCGGGCAGGCCCGCCTGACGGCCAGGGACCCGCTGCGGGACAAGACAAGGGGCCGGGTGGCCTTCGCCGCCGGCGACGCGCTGAGACTGCCGTTCCGTGACGGTGCGTTCGACGCGGTCACGATCTCGTTCGGGCTGCGGAACGTGCACGGGGCGCGCGACGCGCTCGCCGAGATGCGACGGGTGACGCGGCCCGGCGGCCGGCTCGTGGTGTGCGAGTTCAGCAGGATCACTGTCGAGCCCCTCGATATGCTTTACCGGCGTTACCTGACCGGCGTTCTGCCTGCGGTCGCCAGGCGCGCCGCGCGCAACCCCGAGGCGTATGAGTACCTGGCCGAGTCGATCTCCGACTGGCCGGCGCAGCGGGAGCTCGCGGACGTGATCCGGGCGGCGGGCTGGTCGGCGGTGCGGTGGCGCGACGTGACCCTCGGCGTGGTCGCCATCCACGTCGCGCGTAACCTCTAGGCTGGTTCTCCGGTCCCGCTTCGGGAGGGGTGGCCCTGAGGCCTAAACCCGGCCGGGAATAAACTGATGGCAAAGAATTTGTGAAGCGCTTCACAAGAACCCCAAGGCAGCGGATAGAAGACACGTGACCGAGCACGTTAAGGACGACGACGCTGACGTGATCGTCGTCGGCGCCGGACCGTCGGGCGCCACCACCGCCTATTACCTGGCGCAAGCAGGGCTGAACGTGCTGCTGCTCGAGAAGGCGCGGTTCCCCAGGGACAAGGTGTGCGGCGACGGGCTGACCCCGCGCGCGGCCAAGACGCTGATCGGGATGGGCGTCGACACCGGCCCCGGCTCCGGCTGGCTGCGCAACAAGGGCCTGCGGGTGATCGGCGCGGGCATGCGGCTCGAGCTGCCGTGGCCCGAGCTCGACAGCTACCCGGGCTACGGCCTGGTGCGCACCCGCGCCTCCCTCGACGAGACGCTGGCCCGCCGCGCCCAGGCCGCCGGCGCCAGGCTCCTCGAGGGAGTCACGGTCACCGGTCCCGTCCTTGACGACGCTGGCCGCATCGTCGGGGTGACGGCG
>JANWJC010000195.1 GCA_025449595.1 Acidobacteriota bacterium
CCTGCCACTCGAGCTGATCTCACCCACCGAGGCGCAGGCGCTGTTTCCACCCATGTCGACCGACGGGGTGTTGGGCGCCGCGTACCTCCCGACCGATGGCTACATCGACCCCAGCCAGCTCACGTTCGCGCTCATCGACGGAGCGCGGCGGCGCGGCGCCGAGATCTGCGAGGACACGCGCGTTACCGGCATCGAGGTCCGCGAAGGCCGCGTACGCCGAGTCATCACCGACAAGGGCGACATCGAGACCGAGCTGGTCGTCAACGCGGGCGGCATGTTCGCGCCGGAGATCGGCCGGCTGGTGGGCGTCAACGTCCCACTGATCCCCATGGCCCACGAGTACCTCATCACCAGGCCGACGGGCCTCCCGCTCGACATGCCCACGATGCGCGACCCCTCGCTGCTGGTCTACTACCGCCCCGAGTCGGGCGGCCTGATCATGGGCGGCTACGAGCGCGACCCCGCGCCCTGGGGCCTCGATGGGATCGCGCCCGACTTCAACGGCAAGCTCCTCGAGCCCGACTGGGACCGCTTCGAGCCGCTGATGACGAACGCGATCGTGCGCACGCCGTCCATCAAGGACGCGCAGGTCGTGCGCCTGGTCAACGGACCCGAGGCCTTCACGCCCGACAACGAGTTCATCCTCGGCCCCACCGAGGTCCGCGGCTTCTGGGTCGCCGCCGGGTTCTGCGCGCACGGCCTGGCGGGCGCGGGCGGCATGGGACGCCTCGTCGCCGAATGGATCGTCGAAGGACGCCCCGGCCTGGACGCGTGGGAGATGGATTCACGGCGCTTCGGCCGCCACTACATCAGCCGCGAGTACACCCTGGCGCGCACGCGCGAGGTCTACTCCACGTACTACGACGTCAAGTACCCCGGCCACGAGCGGAGCGCCGGGCGGCCGCTGCGCCTTTCGCCCGTCTATCCGAGGCTCTCCGAGCTGGGCGCGGCCTTTGGCGAGAAGTCCGGCTGGGAGCGCGCCAACTGGTTCGAGCCGAACGGCGCCCGCGGCGACGAGTCGCTGCGCCCGCGTGGATGGGCCGGCCGGCTGTGGTCGCCCGCGATCGGCGCCGAGCATCGGGCGTGCCGCGAGCGCGCCGCGGTCTTCGACTTCACCTCGTTCGCGAAGATCGAGGTCCGAGGACGCCGCGCGGCGGAATTCCTCGAGGGCCTCACCGACAACCGCGTCGCGCGCGCCGTCGGCGCCCTCACCTACACGCAGATGCTCAACGAGGGGGGCGGCATCGAGTGCGACTTCACCGTCACGCGTCTGGCCGAGGACCGCTTCCGAATCATCACCGGCACCGCGTTCGGCCAGCACGACCTGTTCTGGATTCGGGACCACGCGCCGGAGGACGGGTCGGTGTTGATCGAGGACGTCACGTCCGCGTACGCGTGCATTGGCCTCTGGGGCCCGGCCGCCCGCGCCATTCTCCAGCCCCTGACGACAGCGAACATCGGCAACGAAGCGTTCCCCTTCATGACGGCGCAGCAGCTGGCGATCGGCTCGGTGCCGGTCCTCGCGCTCCGCGTCACTTATGTGGGCGAGCTGGGGTGGGAGCTGTACTGCCCATCGGAGTTCGGCCTGCGGCTGTGGGACACCATCTGGGCATCTGGACAAGAGCAGGGATTGGCCGCCGGCGGCTACAAGGCGGTCGAGTCGCTGCGCCTGGAGAAGGGCTACCGCGCCTGGGCGTCAGACATCGGCCCGGAATCAGATCCCTACCAGGCGGGCCTCGGCTTCTGCGTCAAGCTCGACAAGGGCGACTTCATCGGACGCACCGCGCTGTTGAAGAAGCGCGACGCCCCGGCCGGCACGAAGCTCGCGTGCCTGGTGCTCGACGATGCTCGCTCGGTCGAGCTCGGCTCAGTGCCGGTGCGCTTCGACGGCTAGGTGCCGGGGCGGGTCACCAGCGGCGGCTACGGCTACACGGTGGAGCGCTCGATCGCGTACGCATACGTGCCGTCGAACACCGCCGTCGGCACCCCGATCGAGGTGGAGATCTTCGGCACGTGGGTCGCAGGCGAGATCGCGAAAGACCCCCTCTACGACCCAAAGGGCGAGAAGATCCGGAGCTAGATCTCCCCTCTCCCCGTTCAGGGGAGAGGGTCAGGGAGAGGGGCGAACACCAGGAGATGGGCTGCATGCTCGCCTTCACCAGCCCGTCTGTGATCCTGCAGCGCCAACCCGGCGGATTTCGCCACCGCGACAACTTCATCCACCGGGCGGATCGTAAATCCGAATGGAGTCGTCGGCATGCTCGCCATCATCGGCGGGTCGCCGATGCCGACCACGACCCGGCCCGAGCGGACGAGCACGCGAGCCAGCTCGGAAAACGCGCGACCCAGGTCCGCAATGAAGTAGATCGTGTTGATGGTGATGGCGCCCTGGATCGATCCGTCCTCGAGCGGCAACGCTGTGATCGACCCCTCCAGTAGGCGCAGCCGGCCTTCCGCGACGTCGGTCTCGAAACGGCGCGCGGCCTGGCTCACCATCGTGGGCGAGTAATCAACGCCATAGACCCGACCTTTGGGGCCAACGCGCACCAGCAGCAGCCCAAGCCCGACGCCTCCGCCAAAGCCCAGGTCGGCTGCGACAGCGCCGGGTTGGGGGGCAAGCGCGTCGATCGCCGCCGTGATGGTGCCGCGGTTGGCGCGGTTGAGCATCCGCCCGACGAACAGTCCCCGCAGCCCCGTCGGCCGGCCGAGCTGAGCCGCGAACCCGGCGAGCATCCGGCTGCGGAGACCCATCGCCGGAATGGTAGATCCGCTCCTTGGTGTGCGCGAATCAACAGCACCTGTTTCCTCCGTTGGCCACGGTGCTCATCGCCGACCATGTCACGCCACCGTCCGTTGTCTTCCACATCGTCGAGAAGCCCGAGGTGCCGTCGGCCGAGTAGCGGGCCGTCAAGGCGAAACCGACTTTCGCGTCGACGAACTTCAGACCGTTCACGTTCTGTTCTGTGGCGAAACGCCTTACGACCGTCCAGGTCCTGCCGCCGTCGGTCGTGCGATACAGGTCGACGCCGTTGAGCGTCCACCCCGTGAACGCGTCGACAAAGTCCAGCTGCTGGCTCCAGAACGGCAGCTTGCGCTCGCTCCACGTGTGTCCGTCGTTGGTCACGTAGACAGCGCTGAATCCCGGACCGCCGATCCCGCCGCAGTCCACCGGGAGAACGCCCTGGTTGGAGGTGAACACCGGCGGGTGCACAGTGCAGATGAAACCGCCGCCGGTGGGGAACGACGGCAGGTCGACCGCCTGCCAGGTCCGGCCTCCGTCGTGTGTGACGGCCACCTGGCTCGTGGTCGGTGCTTGAGGGCCGGGGCCGTTCTTGCCAACCGGGCCGATTCCGCAGCTGCTGCCCCAGGTGACCCAACCGTCCTTCAGGTTGGCAAACGTCACCCCGCCCATGTAGCAGCGGAGAGCCAGCGAGCCGAGCACCGAGCCGTCGCCCTCGCGGGCGCTGACCACCTGGTTCCACGTGCGTCCGCCGTCGGCGGTCGTGTAGACCGCGCGGCTCACGGGTTGGTTGACCATCGAATCGGTCGTCTGGTCGAAGGCGGTCGGCCCAGAGTCCGTGATCACCCAGCCATGCTGAGCGTCGGCGAAATCGATGCTTGCCGACTCGGTTGCAGCCCCGCTGATCGGAACACTTCCCTGGTTCCAGGTCTGCCCGCCATCAGTCGTGCCGAAGATCACCAGCTGCGACGCGCTTGGCTGCCCGGCCGCGGCCGTGGCCACCGTCACCCACGCATGGTTGGCGTCGAGGAAGAAGCTGCTGTTCCCACCCTTGGTCCGGTTCGCCGGCGAGGGAGGCGACGCATCCTTCCAGTGAAGTCCACCGTCGGTGGTGCGCTGAGGGCCGTCCGCCCAGCCGGTGTCCCCGACCAACAGCTGCGGCAGCACCTGCATCACCGCCGAGCCTGGTTGGGGATACGTCGTGCACGACTTCGGATCGCACGCCAGAAGCCCGTAGACGTGGACAGCTGTCTGTGCGACCGCGTGTCCGTCGGGCGGCACCAGGTAGAGGGTGCCGTTCACCGTCTGGATGGCGATGCTCGTGCCACCCGGCTCGACCTGGAAACCCGAGAGGCCCTCGCCCGGCGGCTCCGACCAGACCGCGGCCCCGCCGGCCCATCTGACCACGCTCGCCTGCCCAGCACCTGAGACGACCACAGCCTCCGACCCGTCCCACGAGAAGGCTTGAACGAAGCCCTTCACGTGGCCTGCCACCGACCCGTTCGCTCCGTACACGGTCGTGGTACCCGCCGGCTGCACCTCCGCGACGTACCGGCCATCGACCGACGGGACCAGGTTCGCGACGCCTGTGCCGTGCAGGTCGCGCGTCCACAGGACCTTGCCCGTCGACAGCTGCACCACCCAGTACTGGGCGAAGGACCGTCCACCAGGACCCGACGGCTCAGCCTGGACCACCACCGCCCGATCCGCCAGCACGCTGCAGGCCGTCACCTGCAGGGTGTTCTCGCCGGCGGCCTGCAGACCTCTGCGTACCACGTCGCGCGGCGTGCCGCCCGGCGTCGTCAGCTGCAGCGTGCCGGTCGCTGCTGAGGTGCCGCCGAAGATGGGGACCACCTGGCAGTAATGCGTCCCGTCGTCGGCCCATGTGCCTACGAAGTAAAGGCCCACACCCTGGTCGGCGTAGGGGCCGGCCGTGTGCGAGAGCGTGGCGATGGCCTTGCCCGAGCGATCGTAGAAGTAGGGCACGGCCACGAAGACCGTGCCGGCAGGGTTTGAAGCCTGGGCATTCGTCAGCGGAGGCGCGCCGTTGCCCCACGGCGGAGCAGTGCAGTCCTCACCGGTGGCAGTGGGGGTGCAAACGGACTGGCCCGCATTGGGGATCTGGGTGATCCTCCCGGCGCTCTGGCCGTCCCACGTCATCCCGTCCACCTGGTTGGAGTTGGCCGGATCGTTGAAAAGGATCACGGGCGTGGCGGGATCGACGTTGAGGGGCAGGGTGAGCCCGACCGGACTCGGCGGCCGAAGGTTTGGAGACGGTGTGGTGACCGGCGGTGTGACGGTGTGCGGGCGCGAGACCGCCCGGATGTAGGCGAACGAACCGATCACGATCGCCGCCAGCAGCAGCGCGGCGATGCCGGCCGCCAGCTCCCGGCGGAAGCCCACTGGAACGGTCACGCTCCTGCGCGCGCGCTCCAGCGTCGTGTCGGCGGGCAGCGAGCGCATGATGCGTGCCCGCAGGCCGATATCCGGCAGCTCGACTCCCAGCGCCTCGTGCATCCTGGTCCGGATCAGGTCGTCCACTAGGTCAGTGCCTCCACAGCGTCGAAATAGGGCCGCATGGCCGCCAGCCCTCGGTTGATGCGCGACTTCACAGTGCCCACGGGTACGCTCGTGATTGCGGCCACCTCCTCGAGCGACAGGTCGAGGTAGTAGCGCAGGACGAGCGCCTCACGCTGGTCCAGGGCCAGCTTGCGCAGGGCGGCGCGCACCTCCGCGCCGCGCACGATGCGGTCCTCGAATTCGCTGCCGGCCTCGCCGGCGGTCCCTTCCAGGCGGAGGACCGACCACCACCGGCCGCGAGCGACCGTCCGGCATTGATTGGCGACGATGGCCAGGTACCACGGCCGCATCTCGGCTCCCGGACGCAGGTTGCCCAGCTTCCGCCAGGAGCGCACGGTCGCCTCCTGCACGCAGTCCTCCGCCGTCTCCCGGTCGTGCAGCATCCCGAAAGCGAGTCGGAATCCCTGGTCGATGAGCGGTCCCACGACCTCGTCGAACGCGGTGCGATCGCCAGCCTTGGCCCGGCTGACCAGGTCGTCGCCGGTCGTGGTGCTCATCTCGTACGTCCCGTATACGCGCCAAAGGCGGAAAAAGGTTCCGGTGACGCGGGGAGGGATCTAACGGGGCAGCGTCGTCAACCGGTGCGGCTATAGCTCTGGTTGGCCAGGAAGGGGGTGCGTGGGCACGGGTCCGCGTTCAGTGGCGCAAAGCGCAGGATTCCGCCCGTCAGCGTCCACATGTAACGTCCGACGCCCTCCGGC
>JANWJC010000196.1 GCA_025449595.1 Acidobacteriota bacterium
AACAGCGCGTCGTTGTCATGGCAGAGCTGCTGGACGGCCTGCAGGAACTCCGCCCGCAGGTGGTTGTCCCCGCCCTCGCCCTGGATCGGCTCGGCGATGAAGCACGCGATGTCGTGCGGGTGGTCCGTGAACGCCTGCCGGATCTGGTCGAGCGCCCGCGCCTCTGCGGCCTGGACCTCGGCGAGGTTCTCCTCCAGCGGGAACCGGATCGCGGGAACGTCGATCCGCGGCCAGTCGAACTGGGGGAACCGGTCGGTCTTCAGCGGGTCGGTGTTCGTCAGCGACAGGGTGTAGCCGGTGCGGCCGTGGAACGCCTTGGTCAGGTGGATGACCCTCGTACCCAGCTTCGGGGGGCGTCCGTTCGCCTCGTTGTGCCGGCTCTTCCAGTCGAAGGCGGTCTTGAGGGCGTTCTCCACGGCCAGGCCGCCGCCCTCGACGAAGAAGAGGTGCGGCAGCCGCGGGTCGCCGAGCACCCGGGTGAACGTGTCGACGAACTCGGCCAGGTGGGTCGTGTAGATGTCGGGGTTCGCGGGCTTGTTGGCCGCGACCTCGGCCAGCAGCGACATGAACTCCGGGTCGTCGACGACCCCGGGCGGGTTGGAACCCAACGGGGCGGAGGCGAAGAACGTGTACAGGTCGAGGTACGACTCGCCGGTGACGGCGTCGACCAGCCATGACCCGTGGCTCTTGCGGGTGTCGAACACCAGGTGGAAGCCGTCCACCAGCATGTGGCGGGCCAGCTCGGTGTGCACCTGAGAGGCAGGGATCGACGATTCCACAGATTTTGCTGTCATGACCTCATCATGCCGTACGAAACTGCGGATTGCTCCGATCCGGCCGGACAGAGTTGCGCTCGTCGCCCGCTGACTCACGTCAAGGGATCCGGAACGCCCCTTCGCGGGCGTGGGCCCGGGACGCTGCTACGCTCGCCCGCGAAGGGGAGTAGCTCCGTCTGTCAGCTGGTCGACATGCTGGCCCGCCTCGGTGGGCCCGGCCGCTGGGCCCGGCGTCCTGTGCGGGTGAGCGAGACCTTCGATCCAGGTGCATACGTGCGCCGGGTCGAAGCCACCCACTTCGCCCCGGCTCGACCGGGAGGTCTTCTTCTTCGTGAACTGGGCGGTCGTACTACCCGTCTTCGTGGTCATCTTTCTGGCCGAGCTGCCGGACAAGAGCATGTTCGCCTCTCTGGTCCTGGGCACGCGGTATCGCCCGCTGTTCGTCTGGATCGGCATCGCGACGGCCTTCGCCGTGCACGTCGTGCTGGCGGTGCTGGCCGGGGGACTGATCGCGCTCCTGCCGCAGCGCCTCGTGGACGGGATCGTGGCCGTCATGTTTGCGGTGGGCGCGGTCTGGGTCCTGCGCCACCACGACAACGGCCCCGAGGAGGTGCCCGACGAACCAGAGGCACCGACGTTCTGGCGCGTCGCCGCCCTGAGCTTCGGCGTCGTGTTCGTCGGCGAGTGGGGTGACATCACGCAGCTGGCGACGGCGAACCTGGCGGCGTCGTACGCCGATCCGTTGAGCGTCACGGTGGGGGCCGTGCTCGCGCTGTGGGCGGTGTCCGGCCTGGCTGTCGGCGTGGGCGCCAAGCTGCTGACCCGGGTGCCACTACGACCGGTGCAGCTGATTACAGCTGTGATCATGCTCGGGCTGGCGTTGTGGTCCGCCGTGGCCGCGGTTCGCGGGTGACGGGGCTGCGTCCCGCTCGATCGGCGGTCGTACGGCAGTTAGGGTCGCTCGCGAGAAGGCAGGTCGTGGGCACCGGCCCCGATGCGGGGGCGGTTTCGCGGAGGTGGGCCAGTGGGTGACGTCCTGCTCGTGCTGGCTGTCTTCCTGGCCTGCGCGGTGGAGGCCACCGAGGCCCTGACCATCGTGCTCGCGGTGGGCGTGAGCCGCGGTTGGCGGTCCGCGGTGCAGGGCGTGATCGCCGGGCTGGTCCTGCTGGCCGTCGTCGTCGTCGCGCTGGGGCCGGCGCTGACGTACGTGCCCCTGAATGCGTTGCGCCTGCTCGTGGGTGGGCTGCTGCTGGTCTTCGGGCTGGGCTGGCTGCGCAAGGCGATCCTTCGTGCCTCGGGCCTCAAGTCCCTGCACGACGAGGAGGCGATCTACGCCCGTGAGGTCGTAGCGGCCCGTGCCGCTGGGCGCACCGGCAAGCTGTTCGTGTCGGACTGGTACGCGTTCACGCTGTCGTTCAAAGGGGTGGTGCTGGAGGGCCTGGAGGTCGTCTTCATCGTCATCACGTTCGGCGCCAACCAGGGCAGGATCGCGCTGGCGGCGCTCGGCGCGGCGCTGGCGGTCGGGCTGGTCACGGTGGCCGGGTTCGCGGTACGCGGGCCGCTGGCGCGCGTACCGGAGAACCAGCTGAAGTTCGCCGTCGGTGTGCTGCTCACCTCGTTCGGCATCTTCTGGGGGGCAGAGGGAGCGGGCGCCCAGTGGCCGGGAGGCGACGCCGCGCTTCCGGTTGTCATCGTTGTCGTGCTCGGAACGGCCCTGGGCCTGACGGCCCTCGTGCGCCGATCCGGTGACCGCCAGAGCGCGCCGGGTTCGGCCTTGCGGGCGACGTCGTGAATCGGCTCGGGTCGGTGTCTCGCGGGCTGCGGGCGTTCGGCGCGTTCTGGTGGGACTTCATCGTCGGGGACGACTGGCGTGTCGCGGTCGGCGTGGTTCTCGCGTTCGCGGTGACGGCGCTGCTCGCACACAGAGGCGTGTCGGCCTGGTGGGTGATGCCCGTCGCGGTCCTGGCGATCCTCGCGGCGTCCGTGTTGTCGGCGGCTCGTGCCGCTCGGCGTCCGTCAGCGGATGGGTCAGCCGTCGGCGGGTGAGGTCACGGTGCCGTCAGCTGTGTGCTGGTACACCTCGAGATCGGTTGCCTTGACAGACATCCACACCTGAGCGCCGGCGGCAAGCTTCAGGTCCGCAACCGCTGCGGCGGTGACGTCTGCCACGACCGACGGCTGCCCGGCGATGTCAAGACGTACCCGCTCGGCCAGCATCGTCAACCCGCTGACCACTCCGGGCCAGGTGTTCCGCACGCTGGTACCGCTCGGTCGCTGCGTGCTGACGACGACGGCGCTCGGGCGCACGGCGACGAGGACGTCGGAGGCAGACACGTACTCGGCCATCACGAACGTGCCGCCGTCGGCAAGGACCACCTCGTAGCCCTCGGTGTGCCCGGCGTACAGATTGAGCCCGACCAGCTTGGCGACGTACTCCGTTGCGGGTCGGCGGGTCACCTCCGCCGGAGTCCCTTGCTGCACGACGGCACCGTCCTCGATGACGACCAGCCGGTCGGCCAGCACGAGGGCCTCCAGCGGGTCGTGGGTGACCAGCACGCAGGGCCCGGGGTACTCCGAGAGATGTCGGCGCAGCTCGGCCTGTACGTCCAGGCGGGTGCGCGCGTCCAGGGCCGACAGGGGTTCGTCCAGCAGCAGCAGGGCCGGTTCACGGGCCAACGCCCGAGCCAGCGCGACCCGTTGGGACTCGCCCCCGGAAAGCTGCGCAGGGCGGCGATCGCTCAGGCGGCGCAGGTCGAGGCGGTCGATCCACTGCCGTGCCGCGCGCCGGGATCTGGCACGGTCGTGGCCGGCGGCGCGGGCCGCGAATGCGACGTTGTCCAGCACGCTCAGGTGGGGGAAGAGCCGATAGTTCTGGAACACCAGGCCGACGGGACGGCCGGCGGCCTCGACGAACGTGCCCGAGGCGACATCATCGAGCAGGTGTCCGTCAAGGGTGATCCGGCCGGCGCTGATCGGTGTCAGCCCGGCCAGCGCCCGAAGGAGCGTGGACTTCCCGGCACCGTTGGGCCCGAGGACTCCCAACACCTCCCCGGGTGCAACCTGGAAGGCGATCGTCAGCTGGAAGCCACCACGGCGTACCACGGCATCCAGAGCGAGCCCGGCGTCCTGCTCGGCGTTCACGTGGCCACGCTGCTGCGCAGCCAGCGGTCGCGCAGCGCGACGAGCACAGCGACGGAGACCAACAGCAGGACCAGGCTCAGCGCGACGGCCGCGTCCGGGTCGGTCTCCAACGCGTAGTAGATCGCGATCGGCATCGTCTCGGTTCGTCCGGGAAAGCTGCCCGCGAACGTGATGGTGGCACCGAACTCTCCGAGGGCGCGGGCCCAGCACAGGACCGCTCCGGCTGCGAGGGAGGGCCCGACCATCGGCAGCGTGACGCGCCGGAACACCGTCATCCGGGAGGCGCCAAGCGTCGCGGCAGCCTCTTCGAAGCCCTGGTCGGCGGTACGCAGCGCACCCTCGACCGTGATGATCAGGAAGGGCATCGCCACGAACGTCTCGGCCATCACCACCGCCAGCGGGCTGAACGGGATCGTCAGGCCGAACCACTGGTCCAGGTACTTCCCGACGATTCCCTCACGGCCGAAGGCCAGCAGCAGTGCGACACCGCCGACGACGGGAGGCAGCACCAGCGGCAAGGTGACGAGAGCGCGCAGCAGCCTGAGCCCGGGAAAGCTCGCCCGTGCCAGCAGCCACGCCAACGGCACGCCGACCATTAGCGCCACCGCAGTCGCCGCCGTGGCCGTCCACAGTGAGAGCTCCAATGCCTGCAGGACGTCCGGCTCGCTCAGGATGGAGCCGAGCCGGCCCCACGGAGCACGGACCAGAAGACCCAGCAGCGGCAGCAGCAAGAAGACGACGGCAACCAGCGCAGGAGCCAGCAGCGCCGCCGGGGCGCCTCGGGCACCGCCACCGATGGTGGCTCGCCGGGCTCGCTCACCAGCGGTCAGCCTCGTCGGCGCCAGTTTGCGGGTCATTGTCGATTCGGGGGGTCCGTCAGGGCTTCTGGAAGCCGTCGGCGGCCAGCACCTTGGCGCCGGCGGGGGAGAGCACGTACGTCACGAACGCCTGTGCGACAGCCAGGTTCTGGCTCTTGGACACAGCGGCGATCGGGTACGACGTGGACGCGTTTACGTCCGCGGGGATCTCGATGCCCTTCACCTTGCTCCCGGCCGCCATGACGTCGGTCACGTACACGACACCGGCGTCCACCTCTCCGAGCGTCACCTTGCTCAGCACGGACTTGACGTCAGGTTCCTCGGTCACGGGCGTCACCGTGATCTTCGCGTTCGTGAACACCTTCTCGGCGGTGCTGCCGCAGGGTACTTGCGGCTGGCAGAGGGCCACCTTGACGGCAGGCTTCGCGAGGTCATTCACACTCGTGACGTTCGCCGCGTTGGCCGGCGGGACGGCGATCTCCATGACGTTCACGGCGAACGTGGTCGGGCTTGTCACGTAACCGGCAGTCACGACCTGATCCATGTTCTTCGCACTCGCGGAGGCGAACACGTCGGCCGGCGCCCCGTTGTCGATCTGCGTGGCCAGCGCGGAGCTCGCCGCGAAGCTGAACGTGACCTTGACCCCCGGGTTCGCGGCTTCGAACTGCTGGCCCAGCGTCGTGAAGGACTCCGTCAGCGATGCCGCGGCGAGCACGGTGATCGAGCCGGACAACCCCGAACCCGACGTGGCCGGGTCAGCGACCGAGCTGCTGGACCCGCATCCGGCCACACCGGTGGCGGCGAGCCCGAGGGCGATCACGGACACGGAGATCCGATGCATGGTGGTGCCTCTCTCAGTCGTTGTGCGTCTGGCGCGAGGCCGGGATCTCGATCGAGACGTTGGTGGACTTCACAGCGGCCACCGCGAGCACACCGGGCTCGAGCCCCAGCTCGTCCGCCGCCTCCCGGCTCAGCAGCGAGACGAAGCGGTGCGGGCCGGCCTGGATCTCGACCTGTGCCATGACGTCGTCGCGTACGACCCGGGTCACCAGACCGGTGAAGCGGTTGCGCACCGAGTGCCCGATCACGGACTGGCTCCGCTCAGCGGGGGCTGCGGCGGCGAGCTCCTCGGCGAGGCGGGCCAGCGCCCCGCCGTCCACGGCAAGGCGCCCGGCGTCGTCGGTCGTCGTCTCGATCCGCCCCGCGTCCGACCACCGGCGCAGTGTGTCGTCGCTGACGCCGAGCAGGTCCGCGGCTTGTTTGATCCGGTACTGCGTCACGGGGCGGAGCCTATCCGCAGATGCGGGATAACTGCGGCCGCTGCTCCTGATTGCCATCTCATTCGGCGACATCGGGCCGCTGAAGCGACGCAAGGTGTCGGCAGTTCCGAGCCGGGTCGCGTCGGTGGACGAACGATCAGTGCGCGCTTACGTTAACGTAGGTTACCCGCGGGTAACTCAAGGAGGAGGGTCAGACATGGGCACTGCCACGATGACGTTGCACGGCCACGAGCTGTGCTATCTCGACCGCGGCGAGGGCCCGGCGGTGCTGTTCATCCACGGCCTGCTCGGGTCGCACCGGAACTGGGCGCACCTGGTGGACGCGATCGACGACGGCCATCGGGTCCTTGCGCCGGACCTGTTCGGTCATGGCGCGTCCGAGAAGCCGAGGGGCGACTACTCGCTCGGCGCCCACGCCGCCACCCTGCGAGACTTCCTCGACCGACTGGCCATCGAGCAGGTCACATTGGTCGGCCACTCGCTCGGCGGCGGTATCGCGATGCAGTTCTGCTACCTGTTCCCCGAACGCATCGAGCGGCTGGTCCTGGTCAGCAGCGGCGGCCTCGGACGGACTGTGAGCCCGCTGCTGCGCTCCGCGACCCTGCCGGGGGCCGAGCTGGCACTCCCGCTGCTGGCGTCGAGCTGGGTACGAGCCCGGGTCGAGGGCGTCGGTCAGCTGTTGGCCCGGATCGGCTGGCGGGCCGGTCCGGACCTGACCGAGGCCTGGCACGGCTTCACATCACTTCACGACGCCGACAGCCGTCGTGCGTTCCTGGCGACGACCCGGTCGGTCATCGACCCAGGGGGTCAGACCGTGACCGCGTACGACCATCTGCCGCTGGCCATCGACGTCCCCACGCTGATCGTCTGGGGTACGCAGGACCGCATGATCCCTGCGTGGCACGCGATCCCGGCCTCGCAGGCGATCCCTGGCAGCCGGATCGAGCTCTTCGAGGGCGCCGGGCACTACCCGCACCTGGACGATCCGGCCCGCTTCGCCGCGCTG
>JANWJC010000197.1 GCA_025449595.1 Acidobacteriota bacterium
AAGGTCCTGGTCGAGATCTCCGAGATCGACCAGCGCGGCAAGCTCTCGCTGTCCCCGGTCGAGGAGTCCGAGGCCGGCGCCGAGCCCGCGGCCGTGGACGCCTGACCTGTGACGGTCCACCGTACGACGACGGGCACGCGGGCACTGCGCGTGCCCGTCGCGTACGACCAGAAGCCCGGGTCCACCGTCACCGTGCTCGACGAGGACGGCGCACTGGTGCGCCGCACCGTCCTGCCCGGTGGCCTGCGGATCGTGACCGAGCGACTGCCCGGCGTACGTTCCGCTGCCTTCGGCGTGTGGGTCGGTGTCGGGTCCCGCGACGAGAGCGGCCCGCAGGCCGGCGCCGCGCACTACCTCGAGCACCTGCTGTTCAAGGGCACCGCACGCCGCTCCGCCATGGACATCTCCGCCGCGATCGACGCCGTCGGCGGCGAGATGAACGCATTCACCAGCAAGGAGTACACGTGCTTCTACGCGCGCGTGCTCGACGCGGACCTGCCGCTGGCGACCGACGTGATCAGCGATCTCGTCACCTCCGCACTGATCCGGCCCGCTGACGTGAACGCCGAGCGCGACGTGATCCTCGAGGAGATCGCGATGCGCGACGACGACCCCTCGGACCTGGTCCACGAGGAGTTCGCCGAGGCGATGTACGGCACCGGGCCGCTCGGGCGGTCCATCCTGGGCACCGTCGATGTGATCGAACGGATCAGCCCGCGGGCCATCAAGGGCTTCTACAGCAAGCGATACCGCCCCGAGAACATGGTCGTGTCCGTGGCCGGAAACGTCGACCACGCCAGCGTCGTACGCCACGTGCGCAAGGCGTTCGCCGCAGCGGGAATGGCCGACGGGGACGCCCTGCCGGTCGCGCCGCGCACCGGTCATGTCCGCACCGGAGGTGCCGGCCGCGTCCGACTGGTTAGCAAGACCACTGAGCAGGCCAACATCGTGCTCGGCGTCCCGTCGGTCGACCGCAACGACGACCGCAGGTTCGCCCTCGGGGTCCTCAATGCGGCCCTGGGGGGCGGGATGAGCAGCCGGCTGTTCCAGGAGGTGCGCGAGAAGCGCGGCCTGGCGTACTCGGTGTTCTCGTTCGCCTCGCAGTTCGCCGACACCGGCATCTTCGGCATCTACGCGGGGTGCATCCCGAAGAAGATCGACGACGTGCTGGCGATCTGCCGCGAGCAGCTCGAGCTGGTCGCCGCCGACGGCATCACGCACGAGGAGCTGGTCCGCGGTCAGGGCCAGATGCGCGGAGGACTGGTGCTGGGCCTGGAGGACACCGGGTCGCGCATGAGCCGCATCGGCAAGGCCGAGCTGCTGCAGGGCGAGCTGCTGCCGGTCGGAACCATCCTCGACCTGGTCGCGGCCGTGACGGTCGAGGACGTCAAGGCGGTCGCGGCGGACCTGCTGAGCACCGCCCCCACGCTCGCGGTCATCGGCCCGTTCGACCAGGACAGGGACTTCGCCGGAGCGGTCTCATGAACCTGCGGGTCGCTGTGCTGGGTGCCGCCGGGCGGATGGGCCGGGAGTCGGTCGCCGCGATCGAGGCGGCACCGGACCTGGAGGTCGTGGCGCAGCTGGACCGCGACAGTGACCTGTCCGGTCTGCTGGACGCCAAGGCTGAGGTGGTCGTCGACTTCACCTTCCCCGGGGCTGTGATGGCCAACCTCGAGTTCTGCATCCGCAACCGGATTCACGCCGTCGTCGGGACCACCGGTTTCGACGAGGACAGGCTGGCCGCGGTGGCCGCCTGGTGCGAAGCCTCGCCCGGGGTCGGCGTCTTGATCGCGCCCAACTTCGGCATCGCCGCGGTCCTGATGATGCGGTTCGCGGAGCAGGCGGCCCCTTACTTCGAGTCCGTCGAGATCATCGAGCTGCACCATCCGGAGAAGGCCGACGCGCCCTCGGGCACGGCTCGGCGCACCGCGGAGCTGATCGGCGGGGCGCGTACCTCCGCCGGGATGGGGCAGATGCCCGACGCCACCGTCGAGGCGGCGATCGGTGCCCGCGGTGCCGACGTGGCCGGCGTACCGGTCCACTCGGTACGGCTGCGAGGCATGCTCGCGCACCAGGAAGTGCTTTTCGGTGGGCCGGGGGAGACCCTGACGCTGCGCCACGACTCAACCGACCGGTCCTCGTTCATGCCGGGGGTCCTGCTCGGCGTCCGCCAGATCTCCGGCCGCCCCGGCCTCACCGTCGGCCTCGACCCCCTGCTGGTCACCTCTGCTGGGTGATCTCCACGGGTGTCAGGTGCGGGACTCCTCCCACCAGCGCTCCAGGCGCAGCGCTGCCATGTCGTACGCCTCCGCCCGGCCCGTGAAGTCCGGCGAGTGCGAGGTCAGCGGCGTCTGCAGTCCGTCCCCGTTGCGTAGCACCAACGCCACCCGCTCACCGTCGCGATAGAACAGCGCGACCCCGAGCAGCGCCTGGGGACCGGGAGTGCGTCGTACGTCTGCGACGTCCTGCCACGGCACGACCGTGACGCCGGTCAGCGAGATGACCCGCACCTGGCGGTCGGTGACGTAGACACCGGACTCGGCCATGCGGATCGTGAGCCATCCGCAGACGAACAGCGGCACGCCCAGCAGCACGAACCCGACAAGCTTGGTCAAGATCGTCTGCGGGATGGCGGTGGCCAGGATCGTCATGATGGCGAGCCAGCTGGTCAGGAACACCATCACGATGAAGCCGACCGTTCGCCACGGCCCGGGCCGGTAGATCCGGACCCACTTGGACTGGACGTACTCCTCGTCCACCGGCACGTGCCGGTCCGGATCCCGGCTGAACACGCGCAGCAAAGACGGCCGGCTCTGCTGATAACTCACCCGCCTATCCTCCCACTTCGCGATGAATGTGCCCCGCGGTGCGCTAGACGCACCGTCCGGTACCCACTGGCGGGAAGAGCAGGGACTGAGCGGCGGCTCAGGGCATCCATCCCAGGGCCCGCACCGCGGCGGCCACCGCGGCGGCCACGACCACCACGACGATGAACGGGGCGCGCAGCAGCAGCGCGACGACCGCGGCGGCCAACCCGGCCGCGCGGGCATCGAGCTGCAGCGTCATCCCGACCGCGAACGTCTGGACCACGACCAGCGCCGACAGCAGCGCGATCGGCAGCGCATCGGCGATCGCGCTGACGTGTGGGCGGTCCAGCACCGACTCCGGTACGGACGCACCGGCGAGCTTGAACGCGTAGCAGCCCAGGGTCCCCAGGATCACCGCCAGCCAGGTGGCGCTCACGTTGCTGCCTCCCCTGCCGTACGCCGCACCTGCAGCACGCCCGCCACGACGGCCACCAACGCGGTCGCCAGGACCGGGATCCCGGGACTCAGGAACGGCGTCAGCACCAGCGCGACGAGCCCGGCGCCCAGTGCGATGGACCAGGAGCGGCGATCCTTGAGCCTGGGCCACACCAGCGCCAGGAACCCGGCCGGGATCGCGGCGTCCAGGCCGAGGGCCCGAGGGTCCCCGATGGCGCTGGCGGACACCGCACCGACCAGAGTCGATGCGTTCCAGAACACGAACACCGAGATTCCGGTGAGCCAGAACGCAAGTCGGGCGCCGCGACCTGCGAACTGCCGTTCGTCGCGGGCGATGGTCATGGCGGTTGACTCGTCGATGGTGAGCTGGGCTGCCGCCGCGCGGCGCCACCCCGAGACCTGCAGGATCGGGGCGAGTCGCAGCCCGTAGAAGGCGTTGCGGGCCCCCAGCATCACGCTCGTTGCGATCGCGGACGCGGCACCGCCGCCTCCGATGAGGACGCCGACGAGCGCGAACTGCGAGCCGCCGGTGAACATCAGCGCCGAGAGCACCTGGGTCTGCAGCAGGGTCAGTCCGCCGGTCACCGAGATCGCGCCGAACGAGATGCCGTACGCCCCGGTCGCCGCCCCGACGCTGAGCGCGTTGGTGATGACGGTCCGGCGCTCGCGCTGCCAGTCCTCGTCGCTCACCGCGCGAGGCTATCGACAGCCCGCGGCGGCCCCGGCGCCACGTCAGCGTGGCTCGGGGGGCGGGCCGTCCTCGGCGGGTCCGACGTGGTCGGCGAGCCACTCGACCAGCGGCGACATCGCCCGCCAGTCCTCGCGCACCCGACGCAGGGCCGTACGGGTCGACACCCACCCCGGCGCCCCGTGCTCCCGCGTGCAGGTCAGGGACCGGTGCCGCAGCAGCTCGATCCGCGGGTGGTCCGGGTCGACGCCGCGGGGCCGGGTCTTTAGCGTGTCGCCTCCGACTGCGAATCGAGCCGCCCGCAACTCTGCGACCACGCGCACCAGCTCCGCCCCGGCGGCGGAGTCGACGGCGTCCCGGAACCGGGACAGCTGGGTGCCCTGCGCGGCGTACCAGCCCCCCGCCACCAGCAGGCCCTCGGCGCCGACCTGGACGTACCAACCGGCGGCGTCCTCAGCGCCGACGAACCCGCCCTGGTGGTCCTTGTACGGGCGCTTGTCCTTGCTGAACCGCGCGTCGCGGTACGGGCGGAACACGTTGCCAGCACCGAACTCCGGCTCCAGCTCGGCAAGCAGGGCGATCATCGGGGCTCGCACCGCGTCGTCGTACGTCTGCCGGTGGGCGTTCCAGTACGTCTTGCTGTTGTCCGCGAGCAGCCCGTCATAGAAGTCGAAAGCTGCCGTCGGGAAGCCGCTGAATCTGGCCGTGTCGCTCACGCCACGATGCTGCCACCTTGTCGGGTGGCTCGATCAACTGCCTGAACCCTCAGGCGAGGGCGGCGGACCAGCGCAGCTGGCGGACCGTGGTGGTGCCCTCACCATCGAGGTCCAGCACCCGCACCACGCCGTCGGGCGCGAACCCGGCCGAGTTGAAGAACTCGGTACGCGCCGCATCACCTTCGTTGATCCACGTGACCACCGAGGTGAACCCGTGGGAGTGCAGGTGCTCGACGGCGGCCGAGAGCAGCCGCGAGCCGTGGCCGAGCCGGCGGTCCTCGGGCCGTACGACCAGCTCACCGAGCTCTCCGCCCGGCCCGTCGCTGGGCCCGACGCTGGCGTACCCGGCGATCCTCGGTCCGGCGCACGCGACCAGGAGCAGGTTCTCCCCGGGGTCCTCGATCGCCGCGCGCCACTGGGCCGTGGCCGCGGCGAGGTCCAGGCCGGCGAGCGCCTTCGCCGGCAGCAGGTCCGCGTACGAGGCGCGCCAGGCGTCGATCGTCGTAGCGGCCACGGCGGGCGCGTCGGTCGGACGGCCGGGGCGTACCGAGACGTCCGCTGCGCTGCTCACGGCGTCATCCTCCCCGACGCCCGATACCCTCCCGCGCATGAGGTGCGTCGTGGTGGGTGCCGGTGCGTGGGGACTGCCGGCAGCGACCGAGCTGGCGGTACGCGGCCACGAGGTGACGCTGCTGGACCGGTACGGCGTCGGCAACCCGCTCTCCTCCTCGGGCGGACCGACGCGAATCTGGCGACTGACCCATCCGGACGCGGTACGGGTCAGACTGGCGCGACGCGCCGTCGATGCGTGGGAAGCGTTGGCCCGCAACAGCAATCGCACTTTGATACTGCGTCGGGGGTTGCTGTGGCGGGACGACATCGGCCTGCCGGCCGTGCTTGACGCGCTGCGGTCCGAGGGGGTCGAGCACACCGAGGTGGACGCCGCCGACGTGGGCCGGTTCTTCCCGGGGCTACGACCCGACGGCCGGGACGCGGTGTGGCAGCAGACGGCCGGCCCGGTCCTGGCGGCGGAGTCGCTGCGCGCCCACGCCGACCTGTTCGCCGCCGCCGGTGGCCGGACGCTGACCGGCCCGGTCGTACGAGCCGTCGAACATCGCGCCAGCGGGCCGCGGGTGACGTGCGAGGACGGCAGCCAGCACGACAGCGACGTCGTCGTGCTGGCACCCGGCCCCGGGGCGGGTCCGCTGATGGCCGGGCTGGGGGTGATCCTGCCGATGCGACCGAACCTGGAGCAGGTCATGCACTTCGGCGACCCGGCCGACCCGGGGGCCACGGACGGCTTCCCGTGTCTTTACGAGAGCCCGCACGGGGGAGAGCCGGGCATGTACGCGATGCCCACACCGGGCCGCGGGTACAAGGTCGGACTGGACTCCCCACTGCGCGATCTGGAGCCGGGCGACGAGGACCGGACCCCTGACGCCGAGCTGGTCTCCCGCGCGACCGAGCGGGTACGCCGCGACCTGACCGCGATCGTGCCGCAGGCTCTGGACGCCGAGGTGTGCTGCTGGACCGACTCCCCGGACGGGCGCTTCGTCATCGACACGATCGCGGACGGGCAGGTCGTGCTGGCGTGCGGCGACTCGGGGGAGGGCTTCAGGTTCTCCGCGTTGATGGGGCCGCTGCTCGCGGACCTGGCCGAGGGCGCCCCGCCCGACGCCGACGTCGCGACGTTCGGGCTGGCCCGCTTCGCCGGTGGCGTGCCGGAGACCAGGACCCGCATCCTCGGCGGGTAACCTGCGGAGCGTGAGCGAGCAGGGTGCGACGTCCGAGGTGAAGTTCCGTTCCGACGTGACGGTGGAGCTGGTCAAGCACTCCGCCGCCGACTCCGACGTGCTGTTCGCGGCCCGCGTCTCGACGCAGGGGGAGCGATCGCTGGCCTCGGTGGAGTCCGACGCGTCCGGGTCGGCCGGGCTCATCGGGTTCCTGATGCGCGATCGCCACGGCAGCCCGTTCGAGCACTCGGTGATGACGTTCTACGTGCAGGCGCCCATCTTCGTGTGGCGCGAGCACATGCGTCACCGGATGACCTCGTACAACGAGGAGAGCGGACGGTACCGGCGCCTCGACCCGTTGTTCTACGTCCCTGGTCCGGACCGCAACCTGGTGCAGGTCGGCAAGCCCGGTGCGTACGACTTCGGGCCAGGCACCACCGAGCAGCATGCCGTGGTCGTAGCGGCGACCGAGGGCGCCTGCCGGCAGGCGTACGCCGAGTACGAGCGAATGCTGGATGCCGGCGTTGCCCGTGAGGTGGCTCGTACGGTGCTGCCGGTGAGCACGTACTCCTCGGCGTACGTGACGATGAACGCCCGCGCTCTCATGAACTTCCTGTCGCTGCGTCTGCGCTCGCAGGACTCCCGGTTCCCGTCGTACCCGCAGCGCGAGATCGAGATGGTGGCCGAGCGGTACGAGACCATCTGGGCCGACCTCATGCCACTCACCCACGCCGCCTTCGTCGCAAACGGCCGCGTTTCCCCCTGACGCGGCCGATTTCGGTGGGATCCGGACCGTGAGGGTCGGGATCTCACCGAAAGTCGGCTTCAGAGACCGGGGCTGGTGGACCACGACGTGGGGAGCACTGACGAGTGGGGCTTGCCGTGGTGGATCGCTCGGTGATCGGCCGGTGGTTGGTGCAGGCGCAGGATGAGGTGGGCGATGAGGGACGTCCACCCGGTCTGGTGCGAGGCGCCGAGCCCCATGCCGGTGTCGCCGTGGAAGTACTCGTGGAACGGGACGTTGTCCTTCCACCGCGGGTCGGTCGCGAGCAGGTCGTACGTCCCGTACACCGGGCGACGCCCGTCCGGACCGGGCAGGAAGATGGACACCAGCCGGCGGGTGAGGTCGTCCGCGGTCTCACCGAGGGTGAGGCGGTTGCCGGACCCGGCGGGATACTCCAAGGTGGCATCGGGGCCGAGGTACGCGTCATAGTCGCGCAGCGCCTCCACCAGCAGCACATTCAACGGCATCCAGATCGGGCCGCGCCAGTTGGAGTTGCCCCCGAACAGTGCCGTCGTGGACTCCGCCGGCTCGTAGTCCACCGATGCGTCGACGCCACCGGTGTCGATACGGAACGGATGGTCCCGGTGCCACGCAGAGATCGACCGGACGCCGTACGACGACAGCGACCCCTCCTCGTCGAAGACCTTCTCCAGCAACGGGATCAGCTGTTGCGGTGAGACCACGGAGAGCAGCCGATGGACCCGGTCCGGGTCGCGGCGCACGTGGAAGGAGTCTGCCAGCAGCGGCCGGTTCGTCAGGAACCACGACGCCCGCCCGGCGAACTCCGGAAGCCGCTCGGGGACCAGGTCGTCATAGGACACCGCGGCCGTGACCGGGATCAGACCCACCAGCGAACGCACCTTGATGGAGATGTCGCGGCCGTCGTTGAGGTGCAGCACGTCGTAGAAGAAGTGGTCCTTCTCGTCCCAGAGCCCGGCGTTGTTCGCCGCGCCGGAGATGGCCAGGAAGTGCTCGAAGAACTTCGTCGCGACGTCCTCGTACGACCGGTCCTCCACCGCCAGGCGTAGCGCCATCTCCAGCAGGTCCAGTGCGTACATCGCCATCCACGCGGTCGAGTCGGCCTGCTCCAGATAGCCCAGCGACGGTGGCAGCTTCGAGCGGTCGATGGGGGAGATGTTGTCCAGTCCCATGAATCCGCCCTGGAACAGGTTGTTGTCGCCGTGCTGCTTGCTGTTGACCCACCAGGTGAAGTTGATGAGCAGCTTGTGGAACACCCGAGCCAGGAAGCGGTGGTCGGTGCCGCCGTCGTGGAGGAACACCCGCAGCGCTGCCCACGCGTGCACCGGCGGGTTGACGTCGGAGAAGTTCCACTCGTACGCCGGAATCTGCCCGTTCGGGTGCATGTACCACTCGCGCAGCAGCAGGATCAGCTGGTCCTTCGCGAACTGCGGGTCGATGTGGGACAGCGTCACGCAGTGGAACGCCAGGTCCCAGGACGCGTACCACGGGTATTCCCACGGGTCCGGCATCAGCAGGATCTCGTGGTTGTTCAGGTGACGCCAGTCGCCGTTGCGCACGTCGCCGCGACCCGGTGGCGGCGGCGGCTGGCCGGGGTCGCCGTCTAGCCAGCGGTCCACGTCGTAGTGGTAGAACTGCTTGGACCACAACAGTCCTGCGTATGCCTGCCGCAGCACGCGAGCCTCCTCGAGGCCGCAGGTGTCGGGTGTGAGGTCCGCGTAGAACTCGTCCGCCTCGGCCTGCCGGGCAGTGACCACGGCGTCGAACCCCTCGCCCACGTCGATGGACTCGACGGTCGGGTCGGTGGTCGCGACGAGCCGGACCCGGATCACCTTGCGCTGACCGGGTGCCAGGGTCTCGTCGTAGTGCAGCGCAACCCTCGTGCCCTCGTTCGAGGGATTCACGGTCGCCGCGCCTGACACGATGTAGTCGTTGATGCCGTCCTTGGGATACGGCGTGCTGTTAGGTTGCCCGTACAACCGCTCCGTGTTCGTCTCGTTCTCGCAGAACAAGGTTTCCGGGACTCCGTCGCCGAGCAGGGCGAACGACCCGGACGGCGCGTCGGCGCCGACCACGCGTCCGCCATGCAGCTGCATGCTCGGTCGGCCGTGGTCGGGATAACCCCAGCTCCAGCTGTTGCGGAACCAGAACGTCGGCAGCACCTGCAGCCGCGCCGGCTCCGGGCCGGCATTCTCGATCGTGATCCGCATCAGCAGGTCGTGCGGCGAGGCTTTCGCGTAGTCGACGGTCACGACCCAGTACCGCGCGTCGTCGAAGATGCCGGTGTCGACGAGCTCGTACTCCGGGACGAGCCGGTCCCGACGGGCGTTCTCGGCGATGAGGTCGTCGTACGGGAACTCGCGCTGGGGGTAGTGATAGCGCCAGGTCTGCCAGGAGTGCGTCGGGGTGCCGTCGAGATACCACCAGTACTCCTTGACGTCCTCACCGTGGTTGCCCTGTGGTCCGGACAGACCGAACATCCGCTCCTTCAGGATCGGGTCCACGCCGTTCCACAGCGCGAGCGAGAGGCACCAGTCCTGCGCGGTGTCGCAGAAGCCGGCCATGCCGTCCTCGTTCCAGCGGTACACCCGGGACCTGGCGTGGTCGTGCGGGAACGATCCCCACGCCTCGCCGTCCGCGCTGTAGTCCTCGCGTACCGAGCCCCAGGCCCGTTCGGCGACGTACGGACCCCAGTCCCGCCACGCCGCGGAACCGGCGTCCGCCTCGGCCAGTCGCTGCCGCTCGGCGTGCCTCAGGCCTGCCGAAGGCGGAGCGGAGAACGACGTCGGCTCATCGCCGGCCTGTCCGGTCCTGGGCGGGGTCGTGGAGCTCTCGGTCATCTGCCGGTCCCTGACTCTCGGGGGAGGGGTCCGGCATCCGGACCCCAGAACATCATCCGGGCGAGCCCGTGTGCTGACCAGCCCAGCGGGTCCGCGACCGCCGGCCGCGGCACCGGTAGCCTGCCGACCATGGCCTCGACGCGGATCACGCCAGAAACGTCGCAGCCGCTGAGCGCGGCTCCGGCCCACACGACCCGGACGACCCCATGACGACGCCGGCCCCGTTCGGTCGGGTGCTCACCGCGATGGTCACCCCGTTCACGGCGGACGGGGAGCTCGACCTGGACGCGGTGGCGGCGTTAGCCATCGACCTCGTCGACCTGGGCAACGACGGACTCGTCGTCAACGGGACGACGGGGGAGTCCGCGACCACGTCCGACGCCGAGAAGGACAGCGTCGTACGCACCGTTCTTGACGCGGTCGGCGACCGTGCCTACGTCGTGGCCGGCACCGGGACCAGCGACACCCGGCACACCATCGAGCTCGGCGCGGCCGCGGCGAAGGCCGGCGCCCACGGCGTGCTCGTCGTGACGCCGTACTACAACAAGCCACCCCAAGCCGGGCTGCTCGCCCACTTCACCGCCGTCGCTGATGCCGCCGACCTGCCGGTCATGCTCTACGACATCCCCGGGCGGACGGGAGTCGCGATCGAGACGCAGACGCTGCTCCGCCTCGCCGATCATCGCCAGATCGTCGCCGTGAAGGACGCCAAGGGGGACCTGTTCGCCACCCAGCAGGTGCTGGCCGCCACCGACCTCGCCTACTACTCCGGCGACGACCTTCTCAACCTGCCGCTGCTCGCCCTCGGCGCCGTCGGGGTCGTCAGCGTCACCGGTCACCTGGTCGCCGACCGGCTCGCCGCGATGATCACGGCGTACGAGTCCGGTGAGGTCGCCCTGGCACGCGACATCAACGCCGGCCTGACCCCCGTGACCGCGGCGATCATGACGCGTACCCAGGGCGTGATCGCGGTCAAGGCCGCGCTGGACGAACAGCGCCGGTCCGAGGGTGGCTTCCTGCGGGCGCCGTTGGTACGCATGGACGCCGAGGGCGTCGCCCGGCTGCGAATCGACCTCGCCGCCGGTGGCGTGCCAGGCTTCGCCGCATGAGCCACCCCCACCCCGAGCTCGGCACCCCGCCCGACCTGCCCGCCAACGGACTGCGCGTCGTACCCCTGGGTGGGCTTGGTGAGGTCGGACGCAACATGACCGTCTTCGAGCACGCCGGGAAGCTGCTGATCGTCGACTGCGGGGTCCTGTTCCCGGAGGACTCCCAGCCAGGGGTCGACCTGATCCTGCCGGACTTCAGCTACATCGCGGACCGTCTCGACGACGTCGTGGCGATCGTGCTGACCCACGCGCACGAGGACCACATCGGCGGCGTGCCGTACCTGCTGCGCGGCAAGGCCGACATCCCGCTGCTCGGGTCGCGCCTGACGCTGGCCCTGCTCGAGGCCAAGCTCAAGGAGCACCGCATCAAGTCGTACTCGATGGAGGTGTCCGAGGGCCAGGTCGAGCGCCTCGGCCCGTTCGAGCTCGAGTTCGTCGCAGTGAACCACTCGATCCCGGACGCGCTCGCGGTGGCGATCCGTACCCCGGCGGGCGCGGTGCTGCACACCGGCGACTTCAAGATGGACCAGCTGCCGCTGGACGGCCGGATCACCGACCTGCGCGCGTTCGCACGGCTCGGCGAGGCCGGCATCGACCTGTTCATGGTGGACTCCACGAACGCCGAGGTGCCCGGGTTCCTGGCCAGCGAGCGCGACCTCGAGCCGGTCATCGACCGCGTCATCGGCAAGGCCGAGGGCCGAGTGGTCGTGGCCTCGTTCGCCTCGCACATCCACCGGATCCAGCAGATCATCGACATCGCCCGCCGCCACGACCGCAGGGTCGCCTTCGTCGGGCGTTCCATGGTCCGCAACATGGGGGTGGCGCGAGAGCTCGGCTACCTCGAGGTCCCGGACCGCGTCATCGTGACCCCGGACCAGCTCGCGCAGCTGCCCGACGCGAAGGTGGTGCTGATCTGCACCGGGTCGCAGGGCGAGCCGATGGCGGCCCTGTCGCGCATCGCGAACCGCGACCACACGATCTCGGTCGGCCCCGGCGACACGATCCTGCTGGCCTCTTCGCTCATCCCCGGGAACGAGAACGCCGTGTCCAGGGTCATCAACGGCCTGACGCGCCTCGGCGCCAAGGTCGTGCACAAGGGCAACGCGATGGTCCACGTGAGCGGTCACGCCGCGGCCGGCGAACTCCTGTACTGCTACAACATCGTCCGCCCTCGCAACGTCATGCCGATCCATGGCGAGCCGCGCCACCTGCGCGCCAACGCCGAGCTGGCCGTCAAGACGGGCGTCCCCCCGGAGCGGGTGCTGCTCACCCTGTCCGGCGGCGTCGTCGACCTGATCGACGGCGTCGCCTCGGTCGTCGGGGCGGTGCCCTGCGGTTACGTGTACGTCGACGGCTCCAGCGTCGGCGACATCACCGAGGCATCGCTGAAGGATCGCCGGGTCCTGGGCACCGAGGGCTTCGTGACGTGCATCGTGGTCGTGGACTCGGTCGAGGGCAAGGTCACTGCCGGCCCGGAGATCGAGGCCCGCGGCGTGTTCGAGGACCAGGAGACGTGGGGCCCGGTGGTCCCGGTGATCCGGGCGGCCGTGGAGGACGCGCTGGGCCAGGGGAACACCGACACGTACGCCCTGCAGCAGATAGTCCGCCGCCAGCTCGGCAAGTGGATCAACGAGAAGCACAGGCGCAAGCCGATGATCGTGCCCGTCGTGGTCGAGGCCTAGGAGCGGATGCGACGACGGCTCGAGGCGACCATCGGCACGTAGTCGAGGCCTGACCCGCCCCCAGCTCCTCAAACTGCCTTGATCTTCCCTTAGGGACGATCAAGGCAGTTCAACTGCACGATCTGACCCGAACCAGTGATCTTGCCGTGACTCCCGCGGCACGTGTGACCGGTGTGGCGTACGGGACGGGTGGGGCGCGAAACCGGTACGGTGCGGAGCATGGCGACCCGTACGTCGACGTCGGCGCGACCCCGGAGCGGGTCGGGCCGGTCCCCGGCACCCCGCTCGAACCGGTCCAGCGCACGGTCGACGCGGCCGGGCGGGCAGCGCCCCAAGCCGCGCCGGCCCAGCGGCCCGGTGCGACCGGACCCCCTGACGCGGGCCATCTTCGCCCTGGGTCGGGCCCTGAAGAAGCTCTGGCTCGGGATCGGGCACGTGGTCGGCGGCACCGCCCGGCGCCTGGGCGCCGGTGCTCGCGAACGGGCGCACGAGCTGGACCCGGCACACCGCCGCGACGGGGTGGGGC
>JANWJC010000198.1 GCA_025449595.1 Acidobacteriota bacterium
TCGAACCTGCCCAGGGTCGTCACGACATGCGTGGGCCGCTCGTCCAGGGTGTAGTCGGCCACCACGGACGGGCGGCCAGCTTCTTGCAGGGAAGTGCGGTCGTGCAGCTGGTACTCGCGGTAGTGGCGGCGGGTGAGGATCTCGAGCATGGGTTGCGTGGCCGGGATCCCGGCCTGCATCCGCTCGGACAGGAACCGCACGATCTGTTCCGGAATCGCTGCCAGCGCCTCGATCCGGGCGCTGCGGTCCGGTCCTTCCGGCAGGTGCGCCAACGACTCCAGCTCGTCGAGCATGCCGGCGAGGGCGTCCGAGCGGGCGTCCTCGACGACGGGCTGGTCGAACCAGCGGAACCGCACGCCACGGGCGAGGTCCCCGACCACGGGGAAGCGCAGCTGGGTTGCCTGCACAAGATGGTCCAGGACCCGGCGGGCACTGTCCTCGAGCTCGGGGGCGGGGCGATCCTCGGACATCCACTCCTTGAGCAGCGTCGTGACGACGGCGACGTCGACCGACTGGCTCTGCTGGGCCAGGAAGCGCCGGAACACCGCCTCCTCCAGCTCGGGGGAGCGGTCCAGGTCGGTGACGCCATAGTGGCGCAGCACGTTCATCAACTTGCTGCGGAAGTTCTGCGGCAGCCGTCCCCGCTCGAAGTCCAGGCTCTGCAGGTAGGTGTGGAAGTGCTCGCGGGGGCTGTGGACCCGCTCGTCGGCCGGGTCGGCCTCGGAGGGCCGGTTGCGGCTCAGCTCGCTGAGGTCGGCGAACACCTGCAGCACGTCGATCTCGGCGGCCAGCGGACGGTCTCCCTCGGCCGCGAGCTCTGCTCGCGCTTGCAGGTAGCCCGACATGGTCCGGCCCTCATCACGGGGGTCGACGTCGAAGCCGAGCAGCAGACTGCGCAGGTCGTCGAGGGCTCGTGCCGCCCGCACGGCCGGCGAGCCGTTCCCGTTGGGCTGCGGGAAGTCCAGAGCGGCTACGCCCTCGTCGGAGGACGGCTCGGCCTCGGTGTCCGCGTCCGCGCGCGGCTCGAGGCGTAGCAACGGCGCCCCGGTCTCGACCTGGCTGCCCGCCGAGACCATGAGCTCGCGCACCTGGGCTGCGAACGGTGCGTGAAGCACGGTCTCCATCTTCATGCTCTCCAGCACGAGGACGGCCGCGCCGGCCTCCACCTCGGCCCCGACCTCGACCGGGGTCGCCACGACCAGAGCCGGCGCCGGCGAGCGCATCACGCCGCCTTCGTCGCGACTGATGCGGTGGGTGATGCCGTCGACCTCGACGAGGTTCACCGGGCCGTGCGTGCCCATCAGCAGCCGGAACCGTACGCCGGCGATCGTGATCCGGCCGGTGTACGCATCGAAGTGCTCCAGCGCTGCCTCGACCACCTGCACGTCGTCCTCGGCGCCGACCGCGACCCGGAACCGGCGCGGTCCGATCTGGGCGACGGTCACGCGATAGCCGACGCCGCGCAGCTTCAGCTCGATCGCGCGCCCCACCTGGTGCTGGACGTTAGGACGCCCGCCGCGGGCGCTCTCGAGCAGCCGCGCGCGCTCGACGCGCTCCTCGTCCTCGTACGCCGTGATGGCCGCCACGACCAGGGCGACCCCGGAGTGCTTGTTCAGGACGAGTCGGCCCTCGGAGCGCACCCGGTCGATCCAGCCGGTGTCGGCGCTGCCGTCGATGATCTCGGGCTGCTCCAGCAGGTCGAGCAGGAAGCTCTTGTTGGTGGACCCGCCCTCGATCAGCACAGTGGTGTCGGAGACCGCCCGGCGCAGCCGGGCCAGCGCCTCGTCGCGGTCGCGGCCGAACGCGATGATCTTCGCGATCATCGAGTCGAAGTCCGCCGGGATCGTGTCGCCCTGGCTGACCCCGGTGTCCACCCGCACTCCGGGTCCGGTCGGCAGCGACAGCAGCGCGATCCGTCCCGGGGAAGGGGCGAAGTCCCTGTCGGGGTCCTCCGCGTTGAGCCGCGCCTCGACGGCGTGCCCGACCTCGACCGGGCGCTCGCCGGTCAGGTGGCCGCCGGCAGCGACGTGCAGCTGGGCCTTGACCAGGTCCATGTCGGTCGTCACCTCGGTGATCGGGTGCTCGACCTGCAGGCGGGTGTTGACCTCGAGGAATGCGAAGATGCGCTCGACGGGGTGGTAGAGGAACTCCACGGTGGCAGCCCCGCAGTAGTCCACGGCCAGCGCCAGTCGCTCCGCGGACGTCTTGAGCTCGTGCACCTGCTCCGGCGAGAGCACCGGTGAGGACGACTCCTCGATGACCTTCTGATTGCGTCGCTGCACGCTGCAGTCGCGTACTCCCAGCGCCCAGGCCGTACCGTGCCGGTCGGCGATGATCTGCACCTCGACGTGGCGGGCACCGGACACGAGTCGTTCCAGGAACACGACTCCGCTGCCGAACGCGCGGGCCGCCTCGTCGCGGGTCCGTTCGTACGCGTCCACCAGGTCGTCGTCCGAGGTGATCACGCGGATGCCGCGGCCACCACCACCCGCGGTCGCCTTGAGCATCAACGGGTAGCCGATCATCTTGCTCGCCTGCAACGCGTCCTCGAGCGTGTCGACCGGACCGCGGCTCCAGGCCGCGACCGGGACGCCGACCTCCTCCGCGATGAGCTTGGAACCGATCTTGTCGCCGAGGGTGCGCATCGCGTGCGCGCTCGGTCCTACGAACGTGACACCGATGCGCTCGCAGAGGTCGGCGAATGCCGGGTCCTCCGCCACGAAGCCCCACCCCACCCAGGCTGCGTCGGCGCCCGTGTCCAGCAGCGCCCGCTCCAGCACCGCGAGATCGAGGTAGGGGCGGTTCGCCGCCGGGCCGAGGGAGTAGGCCAGGTCCGCCTCGCGTACGAACGTGGCCTGTCGCTCGCCGTCGGTGTGCAGTGCAACGGTCTGGATCTGATGGCCACCCTCGGCGTTGAGCTCGCGGACGGCGTGGATCAGCCGCATGGCGGCCTCGCCTCGGTTGACGATCGCGACTCGTGTGAACACCGACCAGCCTCCTGGGACGACGCGGGGCACCCTGTCCTGGCCCTGGCCTAGCCTGCCCCCTCCGACCGGCCGCCGTCGTGTTACCGAGGGGTACGGCCGTGCCGGGCGCTGGGGGTGGCAGCCCGGCCGCTTCGATCAGGAGGCCGGCACCACCAGGACGGGGCAGGGCGCGTGGCGTACGACGTGGTCCGAGACCGAGCCGAGCAGGGCCCGCTTGAGACCGCTGTTGCCGCGCGAGCCGAGGAGCACGACCGTGGCCGCGAGCTCCTCGGCGAGCTCGCAGACCGCCCGTCCGGCGCCGCCCATGAGGATCCGCGACTCGTAATCGGTCACGCCGACCGCTGCTGCGGTGCGCTCGACGATCTCCGTGCCCCCGGCCAGCAGGTCCTGCTCGATCTGGACCGCCTCGTCCGGCGTGATGACGGCGCCGCCCATCCCCGACGCGTCGTAGGGCAGGGTCAGCGCCGGCTCCGGTACGACGGTCACGATGACGAGCCGGTCGCTGGGCGCCAGCACCGACAGGCCCGCGATGGCGGCCGCGATCGCGAGGTCTGACCCATCGGTGCACACGATCGTGGTGGACGACATGGGCGACAGTATGGTCCAGGCGATCCGGGGCCCAAGAGGGCGCCGGACCCGCGGTGGACCTTGAGCCGCGCGGTTCTGACATCCTGCCCATGGTCAACTGATGACAGGGCGCCGAAGGGACCCGCAATGACAGTGCACGCAGCCCAGCTCGGCAGATTCCTCGAGGACTTCGTGGTCGGCGACGTCTACCAGCATCCGTTCGGACGAACGATCAGCGAGGCCGACTCGACCTGGTTCACGTTGCTGACGTGCAACACGAACCAGAACCACTTCAACGCCGACCTCGCCAGGTCCAACCCCATCACCGGGGGCCGGATCATCGTCAACTCGGGTTTCACCGTCGCCTTGGTCCTCGGGCTGTCGGTCATCGACACCAGCCAGAACGCCGTGGCGAACCTGGGATGGACCGACATCAAGCTCGTGCACCCCGTCTACGTCGGGGACACCGTCTACGCGGAGAGCCTGATCACGAACAAGCGGGAGAGCGGGTCGCGTCCGGGCATGGGGATCATCACGATGGTGACCCGGGGCCTGAACCAGGACGGCGTCGACCTCGTGACGTGGACCCGGTCGGTCATGGTGCCCCAGCGCAGCAGCGGCATTGGCCAGAACTACTTCCCCCAGGCCACGTCCGGCCCGCTCACCGCGCCATGACGAACTAGCCGACGGCCCGGTGGCGCGTCGTTGGCAGGTGTCGGGGGCGACCGGCACTGTCGAGCCTTGCACCGAGCCCCCGCAGCACGAACGTGCTCGTCGTGTCGATGGCGTTCTCGAGCAGCTCACCGTCGAGGTCGGCCACGGAGCGTCCTGCGATGGACGCCGTGACCAGCGGCAGGAGCAGGTCGAGGTCCTCGTCGGGCAGGTACCGCTGCTCGATCGCATCGGTCATGATCGCGCGCAAGATCGCGCGCAGCGGCGCGACATGCTCGAGCATCTTGGTGTGGCCCTCGCCGGTGAGGGCGGCCGACAGGGAGCTGGGCGCGACGTGCTGGGTGACCAGCTGCAGCAGCTGCATCCGTACGAACACCCGTAGCTGGTCGATCGGGTTGGGGACCGTCGCCAGCTCCTCCTGGAGTCGGCTGACGTAGAGCCCGGTCTCGTGCGCCGTGTACGCGATGAGCAGGGTCTCTTTGTCGGCGTAATAGTTGTACATGGCGGTACGCGCAACTCCAGCGGCAGCTGCGATGTCGGCCAGGGTGATAGAGCCGTAACCGCGTTCCTCCAGGAGCGCGGCCAACGCTGCGAAGATGCGCTCCTGCATCCGTTCGCGATGCTCTTCGAGCGACCCACCGATGATCTTTGGCATGGCTCGGATCCTGTCACACGACCGGGCCGTCGGCACCGGACCGGGCGTCCGGTCAGGCTGTCGGCGCTGGTCCGAGACGCGTCAGTGCTGCTGGGTCTCGCGCGGCTTTACCCCGAGTGCTTCGCACGCGTCGAAGTACATCCGAGTGACTTCGCCGCGGATCTGGGCACGCTCGGTCAACTCCGTGCTCCACGGCACGCGTACCGTCTGCTGCCGGCCCTCGATCACGGCATCGAACGTGACCGAGACTGCGTCCAGCGTGCTGACCGAGGCTGCGGTCGCCGAGGGCTGGGCGCCCAGGGATCGGACGATCAGCAGGGAGTCCTCGGGGTGGTCCCGGTTCATGTGGCGGGCGACGGCGTCGACCACCTGCTGGTTGAAAGGGCCTGCCTTCGCCTCGCTCACAGCGGTTTCTCCTCGGTGGCGCGGGTCTGCTCGATGATCGCGTGCGGCCGATCTTTCTTTCTGACGAATTGTCATAGAAACACTGTTCCAAGCCAGGGGCAAGCCGTACAGTGAGTTCGCAGCGTGTCGGGCCGCGCACCACAGTTCGCCTGCGGTGGCTGCCTTCGTCCGATCCGCACTCGAGCATCCGGGAGACCGCCGTGGCCAGGGCGCAGGTGCTTCTCGCTAACGCCGGAAACGGTGACGAGACGGCCGGAAGCCAGTCGATCACCGCCGTGGAACGTGCGCTCGACGTCCTGCTGCTGTTCGGCCGGACCCTGTCGCCCAGCCTGGGGGTGACCGAGATCGCTGCCGAGCTCGACATCCCGAAAGCGGCGGTGCACCGCATCCTCACCGGGCTGCGGACCCGGGACCTGATCGCCTTCGACCCTGCCAGCCGGCGCTATCTGCTCGGCCCGGCAGTCGTGGGCTTGGGTACCGCGTACCTGACAAAGCTCGACGTCCGGTCGCTGGCGGCCCAGGAGATGGCCTGGCTCTCGATGCAGACGGGGGAGACGGCGACCCTGTCCATCCGCAACGGCGACGTACGTCTCTACGTCGCCCAGGTGCTGGCGGACCGCGAGATCCGACGGGAGGTGACGATCGGCAGCTCTCACCCGCTGCATGCCGGCGCGTCGTCGAAGGCGTTCCTCGCCTTCGACGAGGACCCCGCCGCTTATGTGCGACGCCATGAACTGGAGCGATTGGCCGACAATACGATCACCGACGTCTCGAAGCTCATGCACGACCTGTCGATGGTGCGCAAGCGCGGCTATGCATCCTCGACCGGGGAACGGCAGGTCGGCGCGGCCTCTGTTGCGGCACCGGTCTTCGACCACAGTGGACGAGTGGCAGCGGTGGTCAGCGTGTCCGGCCCCGCGGAACGAATGCAGCGGCGTCCGGCCGCGTACCCGCGGGCCCTCGTCGCGTCCGCCGGACGGCTCTCGGCCCGGATGGGGTACGCCGCTGGTGCCTGATGTAGCCGGCAATGCTTCTGCACGTAGCAGATCTCAGTGCTCTACCGGGCATCCCTCGAAGGCGGAGGTCAGAGCCGAGGGTGATGGCGGCGGTTCGTCCTCGATCGCCGTCCTCGTGCACACCTCCTCGGCCCGGTGGCAGGCCAGCATCCGGTCGCCGTGGACCTGCAGCAGCGGAACGCTTCGGGTGCACCCGTCCTGGACGTACGGGCACCGCGGGTGATAGGCGCACCCCGGCGGCGGTGACATGGCGGAGGCAGCTTCCCCCCTGCCCTCGGACAGTGTGCGCAGGTGCGGGTTCGCCGCCGGCATGCTCGCCAGCAGCATTCGCGAGTACGGATGATTCGGCTGTTCCAGCACCGAGTCCGCAGGCCCGGTCTCAACCATGCGGCCGAGGTACATGACGGCGGCCTGGTCTGCGAGCTTGCGCGCGATATCGATCTCGTGCGTGATCAGCACCATGCTCAGGCTGAGCTCGAGGCGCAGGTCCAGGAGCAGGTTGACGATCGTGGCCTTCACGCTGACGTCGAGGCTCGCGGTCGGCTCGTCGAGCACGAGCACCTGGGGAGAGAGCAGCAGTGCACGCGCCAGCACGACGCGCGCGAGCTCACCTCCGCTGACGCCGCCCGGACGCTGCGCGAGATGGCTGGTGGTCAGACCGACGCGTTCGACCATGCTCTCGACCAGGCGCGTCCGCTCTGCCCTGGACCCGCCGATCCGATGGGCCAGCAACGGCTGTTCGAGAGCGTGCCGGAGCGTCTGTCGCCGGTTGAGAGCGGACCAGGGGTTCTGGGACACCAGCTGGATCAGGCGACGGTCGGCCTGCGTACGTTCGTCGGTGAGGTCACGATCATCGACGCGGATGGTGCCGGCGGTCGGACTGACAAGGCCGACGAGCATCTTGGCGATCGTGGACTTGCCGCCGCCGGACTCCCCGACGATGGCGAGCACCTCGCCTCGCGCCAGCTCGAACGACACCCCTTCCACCGCATGCACTATCAGCGGGTGGTCCTTGTCACGGCCCTTCTGCCTGCGCGCGTCACCGAGCAGGAACTGCTTCCGGAGGCCGGACACCTCGAGCAAGCTCACGACCCGGCCTCCACGTGGTGGCAGCGCACCGTGGTGGCGCCGATGACCTCTGGCTCCGGCATCGTCGTGCGGCACAGCTCGTCGGCGCGCGGACATCGCGGAGCGAATGGACACCCAGGCAGCCGGTTGGCTCCGGCTGCGACGCCAGGGATGGCGCGGAGCCGCTCGTGACGAGGGCTGGACGAAGGCATCGCCGCGATCAGAGCCTGGGTGTACGGGTGCTTCGGAGAGTCGAACAGGTCCACCACGCCGGCGACCTCGACCAGCCGAGCTCCGTACATGACGCCCACCCGGTCGCACATCTGCGCGATGACGGCGAGGTCGTGCGAGACGTACAAGATCGACAGACCGAGCTCGGTCCGCATGTCCAGCAGCAGCCGGAGCACCTGGGCCTGAACCGTCGCGTCGAGTGTCGTGGTGGGCTCGTCCGCCAGCAGGAGGGAGGGCCGGTGCGCCAACGAGGCGATCGCGATGAGCAGTCGTTGCAGCTGACCGCCGGAAAGGGCTTGTGGGAGAGCGTCGGATCGATCCATGACGGGGCCCAGACCGATAGAGACAAGAGTGTCGCGGACCGCATCGTCGTGCATCACGTCCCCGAGGTACCACCCCATCTGGCGGCCGATCGTCGATGTCGGTGACAGCGACGTCATCGGTTGCTGTGGCAGGAGCGCGATACGGCGCCCGCGAACCGCTCGCATCGTCCTCTCGCCAACCTGGACGAGATCCTTCCCATCGAAGCAGATGGTGCCGCCGACGTGCGCGGATCGTGGCAGCAGTCGCATCACCGCACCGCAGACGCTGCTCTTGCCGCTGCCGGACTCCCCGACCAGACCGAAGACCTCACCGCGGGCGACCTCGAAAGACACGCCGTTGACGGCGGTCGTCGCGCCACGGGCGCCGCCGTATCGGACCGTGAGGTCCTCCACGGCAAGGATCGGGTCTGTCATGAAAGCGACCTCGTCATCCCGTGAAGTGCAGCGTCTGAGGTGAGATGCGACTGGCCCGCAACAAGGTGTCGTCCACCGGGCTGAGCTCGCTGCGTCGCGCGATGGCCAGTCGTGGATACGCCGGGGGGAAGATCACGGCGTCCTCGGCGAGGATCCGGTTCACCTTGGTGAGCGCCGCCGATCGGGCCGCATTGTCCGTCGTCTGCCAGATCTCGGCGATCAGCGCGTCGACGACAGGGTTCTTGTAACCGCACGACAGCACGTTGGTGGAGTCTGCCGGTGCCAGCGTGAGGTAGTTGGCGGGCCCGGAGGTGAAACCACTCTGGAACAGGTTCATCAGCATGTCGTAGCTGCGGGACAGCCACTTGTTGGACCACGGGCCGCCGGTGAGCTGTTCGATCCGGACCTGGATGCCGGCCTGCGCCCAGCCCGCGGCGAGCACCTGCGCGACGTCCTTGGCGACCTGGCTGGTGCCGATGGTCAGCGTGAAGTCCCGTCGGGTGGTTGTTGCTGCGGCCAGCAGCGTTTTGGCCTGCTCGTAGTCGGGCGCTGCGGCAAAGGTCTGCAGCGTCTTGTCATAACCGAGCTCGGCGGGCCCGATGGGACCCTGCCCGGGGGTTGCCTCGCCGGCGAAGACCTTCTGGACGACCCCCGCGCGGTCCATCGAGACTGCGACGGCCTTGCGGAAGTTGTCGTCGCTGAAGGGCTCTTCCTGGATGAGGACATACGTGAGGATGTCGAGCGGAGCCTCGGTGATCTGGACGACGACCCCCTCTGAGCTCTTCAGGGTGGTGAGGTCGCCGAACGGAACCGAGGTGATCAGGTCGACCGTGCCCTGCTTCAGGCTCACCTCACGTGTCGTGCCGTCCTGCAGCACCGTGTACGTGATCCCGTTGAAGGCGGGTCTCGTCCCGTGGTAGC
The DNA here is from genome assembly GCA_025449595.1 of Acidobacteriota bacterium. Taxonomy (GTDB): domain Bacteria; phylum Actinomycetota; class Actinomycetes; order S36-B12; family CAIYMF01; genus JAFIHG01. The sequence continues at coordinate 9,260 of JANWJC010000198.1, forward strand.
CGTCGTACCGGGTCATCGTGAAACTCTGCCCAGGCACGAAGCTGTCGAGCTTGTACGGTCCCGTGCCCATCATCGTGTTCTTGCTCTTGACATAGTCCTTGTGAACGATCGGCAGGTTCGTCAGGTGCGAGCGCATCAGCCCGTACGGCTTGCTCAGCGAGATGGCGACGGTGTGCTGGTCCACGGCGGCGAACGACTGCACGTAGCCGATGAA
>JANWJC010000199.1 GCA_025449595.1 Acidobacteriota bacterium
AGTTCAGCTGGGTGTTCTACATCTTCGGTGCGTTCCTGGTGTACACGGCGATCAAGCTCAGCACCCACGGCAAGGACGACGACGAGGAGTTCCACGAGTCCGCGCTGGTCCGGTTCGTCGGACGGATAGTGACCACCACGCAGGAGTTCTCCGGCACCAAGCTGCGCGTCGTCAAGGGCGGTGCCAGGGTCTGGACACCCATGATCGTCGTGCTTGTCGCGCTGGGGACCACGGACCTGCTGTTCGCACTGGACTCGATTCCCGCGATCTTCGGGCTGACAAAGATCCCGTACGTCGTGTTCGCGGCGAACGTGTTCGCGTTGCTGGGCCTGCGCCAGCTCTACTTCCTGCTCGGCGGGCTGTTGGACCGGCTGATCTACCTGTCCGTGGGACTGGCGATCGTGCTGGGATTCATCGGCATCAAGCTGGTCCTGGAAGCCATGCATACCAACACTTTGCCGTTCATCAACGGCGGTGAGCCGTTGGACGTGCCGGTGCCCTCGACCCAGATCTCGTTGGCGGTCATCGTCGGGGTGCTCGCGGTCACTGCAGCTGCGAGCCTGATCGTGTCAGGACGCCGGGACCGCAGGACCGAGTGACCCGGATAGCACCGGTCCGCTGCTCGCCACCTACCCGAGCTGGGCGGCAGCGTGAGCGAACGCCGTGCGGGCGGTACGAGCGGCCGGTCGATGGACGAGCAGCTGCGCCAACGTGTCTGCGAGCACCATCGCCAGGGCCGCGAGCAGGAACGCCGGCCACATACCGACGCGGGTGAGCGCCGACGCCAGCACAGCCGAGAACATCACGCTGGCCGGCATGGACGTGACCGCACCGCGCAGCAGCAGCCGGGCAGCCGGGGAGCCGGCGGCACGATGCGTGGTGGGGGTGATGACCGACAGCAGGACGGGGGCCGTGGACAGCACCCCGGCCAGCTCCGGGCCCAGGATCCGCGCCGCGCCGGTGAGGACCGCCACGACAGTGCCCGCCACGGTCATCCGCAACGGTGTCTCCCACCGACCCTCGGTCCGCGCCATCGCGGTGGCACCGGGTGGGACGGCAGGCCAGGTCAGCAGGGCGATCCCGATGAACGTGAGCACGATCGCGGCCGCCGCCCAGGTCGAGTCGACGGTCGCGAGCCCGAGCACGCAGGACGTGCCGCCCACGAGGGACACCGCCAGTGCCACCCAGGGCCGTACGTATGGCGCGAGGCGGGCGTACGTGAGGCAGAACAGCACCACCGAGATCTGGCCGACCACGACCCCGTGAGCCGCCGCCGCGGTGAGCGCGGACCCGTGGGTCAGGCACAGCACCAGCAGGAACGGTGCGGTCGTCAGCGGGAATCCCACCAGCCGCCCGCCGAGCCGGTCCCCGAAGCGGCGCTGGACGAGGGCGACGAGGCCCACGAGCGTCGGAGTGATGGCCAGGCGCAGCAGGAGCAGTTCCACAGGCGTTGATTCTGTCAGGCATCGGGCCTCGATTGGTTCGGAGATCGTGCCAGAGCAGGCGCTTCGACCGCGAAATCCACGGTGCAGCCATCAGAACGCCGAGATATGCGAGGATCGTGTGATGGACGCCATTGACCGTGAGCTCGTCACCTTGCTGCTTGCCGACGGCCGCGCCACGTACCAGGAGCTCGGCCGTGCCGTCCGGCTCTCCGCCAACACCGTGGCCGACCGGGTCCGGCGACTGCGCAGCAGCGGAGTGATCCGGGGGTTCCACGCCGATGTCGACCTCGGCGCACTCGGCCGCGGGCTCACGTTGCTCAGCGACGTCCGGCTCCGCGAGGGGATCGACCGCGGCGAGTTCGAACGCCAGCTCGTCGAGGTCGCCCACGTGACATCGGCGATGCGGTTGACCGGCGAGTACGACTACCAGCTGCGGATCGTCTGTGCGGACCCGCTGGAGTTCGAGTCGGTCATCGACCGGCTCAAGCGCGACCACGGCGTACGCGAGCTCCACAGCCGGCTCCTGCTGCACGAGCTGCCGCTGGGCCCGCACCGGCTGCTCGCCGCGGCGCTGCCCACTGCGGGCTGACCGCCCAGCAGCGCCCGCGGGCGGGGCTCACCAGCCGCGTTCCTCCCATGACGCGAGCGCCGGACGCTCGGCACCGAGGGTGGTGTCCTTCCCGTGGCCGGGGTAGATCCAGGTCTCATCGGACATGGCGGCGAAGAGCCGGTTCACCACACCGCCGAGCAGGGCGGCGAAGTTCTCCGGAGTGGTGGTCCGTCCGACGCCGCCGGGGAACAGCGAGTCCCCGGTGAACACGTGGTCGGGGCCATCCGGGTCGTCGTACGCCAGCGCGACGGATCCGGGCGTGTGGCCGATCAGGTGGATCGCCCGCAGCCGACGGATGCCCACCGGCACCTGGTCCCCGTCGACGAGGACGTTCGTCGTCGCGACCCCGATGTCGGGGGCATCGTCCCGGTGCGCATACGTCGCGGCGGAGGTTTCGGCCACCACCACTGCCAGCGCCCCCCAGTGGTCGTGATGGGCGTGGGTCGTCACCACGGCGGCGAGTCCGCCGTCCCCGACCAGGTCGAGGATCCGGGCCGGCTCGGCCGCCGCGTCGATCAGCACCTGCTCGTCGGTCGCGGTGCAGCGCAACAGATAGGTGTTGTTGTTCATTGCTCCGACGGCCATCTTGGTGATGACCAACCCAGGCAGCTCTCGTACGTCCGCCCGGCCGCCGACGGTCACATTCCCGGTGTAGGTCATGGCACATCCTTGCGCCCCGCCGGCCGCGCCGTGGTGGGGTGTTGTCACATGCCCGGCGGCGCGGGGACGGGGGAGCCGTCCGAGGTCGTCAGGGCGGTCTGGACGTCGCGGCCGAGCAGCCACGTCGCCAGGCCGACTGCGGGCCCGATGAGGTCTCGGTGCGCGGCATGGCCGCCGCCCTCGGTGACCAGGGACCAACGCGTCCCGTCCTCGGCGACCAGGGCCGTGATCCCGGCCAGCCCGGCGGCACCGCACCGGGTCCGGGACAGGCCCTCGAGGGTCTCGCGTACGAAGTCCTCCGGCCAGTCCAGCGGCTGATAACCGGCGCCAAGGTCGGCGTGGTGCACCTCGACCTCCCGGCGCCGGTGGGACACGATCCGGGCGGCCGGGTGGCTGACCGAGTCCGGCTGCACCGGGCCGAAGACCACGGGCCGGGCCAGCGCGTCGGGTCCGGCGGCGATGAGGGCCTCGATCGCCGTTGCGAGGCGGTCGGCGGACGCGACGACGTCCGCGACGATCACGGGGGCGGGTCTTGTCGCACCGGCGTCGATGTCCGCATTGCGGGCCTGTGACGAGGGGTACATCGGCGTCCGGACCCCGCTGACGGCCCACCGGACGAGGTTGCCCATGGCGTCAGCGTTACGCGCCAGGTGGGTCAGGACATGTCCGCGGGTCCAGCCCGGCAGCGCCGAGCCCTCCCGGACCTGCTCCTCGGTGAGGCCGTCCAGAGTCCGCAGCAGTGAGTCGGTGCTGTCGGTCAGGTGCTGCCGGTCCGCACCCATGTCGGGGGACTCAGGGGATTCCGCGCCGGTGCTCACGCGGCGAGCCTAGCCCGCAGGATCGTGCTCGCGTCCGCCGCCAGCGGAACCGGAGCGGCTCCCGGCCGGGCACGGAAATGGACTGTGGGACCCGACAGTTAGCCTGAGGTTCGGGAGAACCTGTCGGTGCTCGCGTCCTCGTCACCCGGACGAGGTCGTGGCGCGGTCGGGCTCGAATGCGTGATCAGACCAACACCCAGAGTGACCCGAACCCGAGGACCGTAGTGGCCGATCGACTCGTCGTCCGTGGTGCCCGCGAGCACAACCTCAAGGACGTCTCGCTGGACCTTCCCCGTGACGCCATCATCGTGTTCACCGGCTTGTCCGGCTCCGGCAAGTCGTCCCTGGCGTTCGACACGATCTTCGCCGAAGGCCAGCGGCGCTACGTCGAGTCGCTGTCGGCGTACGCCCGGCAGTTCCTCGGCCAGATGGACAAGCCCGACGTCGACTTCATCGAGGGCCTGTCCCCGGCAGTGTCCATCGACCAGAAGTCGACGAACCGCAACCCTCGTTCAACTGTCGGCACCATCACCGAGGTCTACGACTACCTGCGCCTGCTGTACGCACGTGCCGGACGCCCGCACTGCCCGGTCTGCGGACGCCCGATCAGCCGCCAGACGCCCCAGCAGATCGTCGATCGGGTGCTCGAGCTCGACGAGGGCACCAAGTTCCAGGTGCTCGCGCCCGTCGTCCGGGCCCGTAAGGGTGAATACGCAGACCTGTTCCGGCAGCTGCAGACCCAGGGGTTCTCCCGCGCCCGGGTCGACGGGGTCGTGCACTCGCTCGCCGAACCCCCGACGCTGAAGAAGCAGGAGAAGCACACCATCGAGGTGGTCGTCGACCGGCTCACCGTCAAGCGCACCGCGAAGCAACGGCTCACCGACTCCGTCGAGACCGCCCTGCGCCTCGGCGGCGGCCTGATCACCCTGGAGTTCGTCGACCTGCCCGACGACGACCCGCAACGCGAACGGATGTTCTCCGAGCACCTGGCCTGCCTCTACGACGACCTGTCCTTCGAGGAGCTCGAACCCAGGTCGTTCTCGTTCAACAGCCCGTTCGGCGCGTGCCCGGAGTGCACCGGGCTGGGGACGCGGCTGGAGGTCGACCCGGAGCTGGTCGTCCCGGACGGCTCCATGACCTTGCGCGAGGGTGCCGTCGCGCCCTGGTCGAGCGGGCACACCAGCGACTACTTCCTGCGCCTGCTCGAGGCACTCGGCGACGATCTCGCGTTCGACCTCGACACGCCCTGGGACGGCCTGCCTGCCCGGGCGCGCGCGGCGATCATGAACGGTCACGACCACCAGGTCCACGTGCGCTACAAGAACCGCTACGGCCGGCAGCGTTCGTACCACACGGGTTTCGAGGGCATCGTGCCCTTCGTGCTTCGCCGCCACACCGAGGCGGACACCGACACCGGCCGGGAGCGGTTCGAGGGCTACATGCGCGAGGTGCCGTGCCCGGCCTGCGCGGGCACCCGGCTCAAGCCGATCAGCCTCGCGGTGACGCTCGGCGGCCGGTCGATCGCCGAGGTCGCGGCACTGCCGATCGGGGAGTGCGCGGAGTTCCTGCACGACCTGGACCTCTCACCGCGGGAGCGCCAGATCGCCGAGCGGGTCCTGAAGGAGGTCAACGAGCGGCTGCGCTTCCTCGTCGACGTCGGCCTGCACTATCTGAGCCTGGACCGCGCCGCGGGCACGCTGGCCGGTGGCGAGGCGCAGCGCATCCGGCTGGCCACCCAGATCGGGTCCGGCCTGGTAGGGGTGCTCTACGTCCTCGACGAGCCGAGCATCGGCCTGCACCAGCGCGACAACCACCGACTGATCGACACCCTGGTCCGCCTGCGCGACCTGGGCAACACGCTGATCGTGGTGGAGCACGACGAGGACACCATCCGGCTCGCCGACTGGGTCGTCGACATCGGGCCGGGTGCGGGGGAGCACGGTGGCCAGGTCGTCGTGTCAGGGTCGGTGTCCGATCTGTTGAACCACCCCGACTCCATCACCGGCGACTACCTGTCCGGTCGCCGACGCATCGAGGTGCCGGACGTCCGCCGACCCCGTACCCCTGGCCGCGAGCTGGTGGTCGAGGGCGCTCGGGAGCACAACCTGCGTGACGTCTCGGTGGCGTTCCCGCTGGGGTGCTTCGTCGCCGTCACCGGCGTGAGCGGCAGCGGAAAGTCCACCCTGGTCAACGACATCCTCTACACGAGCCTGGCCCGCGAGCTCAACGGCGCACGTGCGGCGTCCGGGCGGCACAAGCGGGTACGCGGCTTCGACCACCTCGACAAGGTGGTGCACGTCGACCAGAGCCCGATCGGTCGCACCCCGCGCTCCAACCCGGCCACCTACACCGGCGTCTTCGATCACGTGCGCAAGCTCTTCGCCGAGACGACCGAGGCCAAGGTCCGTGGTTACCTGCAGGGTCGCTTCTCCTTCAACGTCAAGGGTGGACGCTGCGAGGCCTGCGCCGGTGACGGCACGATCAAGATCGAGATGAACTTCCTGCCGGACGTCTACGTCCCGTGCGAGGAGTGCAAGGGCGCTCGGTATAACCGCGAGACACTCGAGGTGCACTACAAGGGCCGCACCATCGCCGATGTCCTGGACATGCCGATCGAAGAGGCCTCGACCTTCTTCG